>DATNNX010000218.1:0-20442 GCA_035601615.1 Xanthobacteraceae bacterium | reverse complement strand
CGTGAAGTCGACCGTCCCCAAGGTCCAGGAAGGCCTGAAAGCGGCCGCGCTCGTGCCGGAGTCCGGCACGAACGAAAAGGTGGCCGCCGTTGCAGCAGCATCGTAGCGGATCCCGGTCCTCATCCTGAGGGCGAGATGGCGCAGCGGTGCGGCAAACTCGATCGAGCGTGCGCATCGCAGCGCTGCGAGCTAACGGAGAGATTTGTGTTCACCTGGCGCTGCAATGCTCCTCAGCATGAGGGAGAAAGTCGCTCGCCTCTCTACTGCGCCGTGATGTTGTTGGCGCGGATCGCCTCGTTCCAGAGCTTGACCTCGCGCTTGAGCAAGGCGCGCGCGGCGTCCGGTGTCTGCTCCTCGCCAGGGAACACATCCATGCCGCCGTCTGCGAACGTCTTGCGGACCCTCGCATCGGCGAGCGCATCGCGGAGCGCCGCGTTGAGCCGCTCGACGATCGGCGCCGGCGTGCCGGCAGGCACGAGTAGCATGTGCCAGAAATCGAGATCGAGCTTCTTGTAGCCCACCTCGCCCATCGTCGGGAGATCCGGCAGTCCGGCGAAGCGGTTTCTGCCGATGATGGCATAGGCTTTGAGCTTGCCGCCCTTCACCAACGGCCCGGCGACGACCGCCGCGATCGAGCTCAGATCGGCGACGCCCCCCAATAAATCATTGAGCGCGGGCCCGGCGCCGCGATAAGGAACGTGCGTGACCGTTGCCCCGGTTTCTTGCGCGACCAGAACGCCGGCGAGATGCCCGAACGAGCCGACGCCCGCATGCGCGATTTTTGCATTCTGCTCGGGCGCCTTCATCCAGCGCACGAGCTCGTCGATATTGTTCGGCGGCAGCGTTGCACGCGCCGCAAGCGTTGAAGCCGCGGTGTTGATGAGACCGACAGTGACGAAATCCTTCTCGGCGTTGAACCCGAGATTCGGGTAGAGCGTCATGCCCGCCGCGAGCGCCACCTGGTGCAGCAGCACCGTATAGCCGTCGGGCGCCGCGCGCGCCGCGCGGGCGGCCGCGATCATGCCGCCGGCACCGCCGATGTTCTCGATCACGATTTGCTGGCCGAGCGACTGCGACATGCTGTCCTGGATGGTGCGCGCGATCGCGTCGGTCGCGCCGCCGGGCGGGAACGGCACCACGAGCGTGATCGGTCGATTGGGATAGGGCTGTGCCGCTGCCGACCCGCTCGCCAACAGCGATGCGAGTAGCGCCGCCGCGGCGAATCGCGATATGAACGCGCGCCGCTGCATGCGATTAGTCCGGCCGTTCTGTCGTCGGGTCGATCATCTTGCGGACCTCCGTGACCTTCGTCGCCGGAAAGCCGCTGATCTCCGCGTGCTTGCGGATGATGTCCTCGTCTTTGGCGAGATAGACGCAGAACGTCTTGTTGTCGGCGACGTACGACTCGACCCACTGGATGTCGGGACCGAGCTGGCGCAGCGCTCCGTTCGATTTTGCCGCGGCCCCACGAAGCTGTTCGCGCTCCAGGGTGCCGACCTTCGGGATATCCCTCTCAATGATGAATTTACGCAACGCCATGACCGTGCTCCCTCGTGTTTCATTGCCTTCGCTTCAGGTCGAGCACCCTACCACATCGTTGTAGTCGTGGCGCGCTGGCCCGGCGATCGCGGCTGTGTGGGCGAAATCAGCGCTGCCGGGCAAGCCTGGCGCACACGGAGCGCGCAGAAGGGCCGCTCTCGCTGTAACAATAGTCGAGGGTGTTCTCGTCGATGAGACGGAAAATGTAAGTCCCTTCCTCGTCCGATCCCATCATTAGCTGACCGCCCGGCGTGAAAGCGCCCCAGAGTGGCTCATCCTCATCGCCCGTCGGGTTAGAACGTTTCAAATGCCCTACGAAAGTGTTGCCCTGCTGCTCCGTTATGACCAGCGTGGCAAGTCCGCCGCGCCGCCCTTCGACCTTGGCAATCCGATCTCTCTGTCCGCTCCATGTTCCCACCAGCGACGGTACATCAGCGCTCATTGCCGGCGCTGAGACGAGAGTGGCGACAATCAATGAACACATCAGGGCTTTCATCTGGGAGCCTCGATGCTGCTAACTCTGTCGAGAGGGTAGACCGGGGAAAGCGCGGGATGCTGCTTGCGCTGCAACTGCTGTGCGTGCCGCGGGTCGCCTCATTCATTTGATTGCCTGAGCATAGGGATAGATCAGATCGCCGGTCTTGAGCTGCGCGGGCCAGACCACGATCTGGCGCGACATGTCCTTGAATTGGCCGATGTCGTTGCCGCTGACGTTCTGGAATTGTGCGTAGATGATACGCGGCGTCTTCCATTCGCCGTCCTCGCCGAACGACATCGGCCCGATCACCGTGTCGATGGTATGGTTGCGGATGTAGTCGGCGAGCGTCTCGTCATCGAGCGATTTGGTCTCGCTGGCCGCCTTGGCGAGAATCTGTCCGGCGGCGTAGGCATAGGGCGGATAGGTGAAGCCGAGCGGATCGATGCCCAGCCCCGGCGCCCGCTTCTGGTACTCGTCCAGGAACTCCCTGGTGCCGGCGAATTGCAGGCTGGCGGCCGGAATGTAGAACTCGTTATTGACGAGTCCGTTGGTCAGCGGCCCGAGCTGCTGCTTGATTGCGGTCACCAAGAGGCCGAGAAAGGCGCCGCCGTAGAGCTTCGGCCTGAACTGCACCTCGTTGGACGCGCGCAGGAGCCCCACGGTGTCGACCGGCAGTGTTGCGGCATAGACCATTTGGGTGTCGGCCGCCTGCATCGCGCGCGCGATCGCCGTGTATTCGGTGTTGGCGAGCGGGTACGTGCGTTCGTAGACCACGTCGAAGCCGAGTTCCTTCGCGTTCTCACGCGCGCCGTCGAGCGCGTTGCGCGAGAACTCGACATCGGCACCGACCAGCGCCGCCCGCCTGGGCTTCGGCTGCTGCTCGATGGCAAGCTCGAACAATCCGCGCGAATAATTGCGCGGGGACGCGCCTTGCGAATTCATCGAAAAATACCGCGCATACTTGTACTGCTTGTTAGCGCCGAGCCCGAAAATGCCGATGATCATGCGCTTGTTCTGGATGATCGCGGGAAGCGCGGCGGCGATGATGTTGGTGCTGTAAGGACCGATGAGCAGGTCCACTCTGTCGACGCTCATCAGCTTGGCGTAGATGCCGGGCGCATTCGCCGGATTGGCCTGATCGTCATAGGTGACGAGCTCGACCTGGCGTCCGAGGAGGCCGCCCGCCGCGTTGACGTGGTCGCGCCAGATGTCGAGTCCGGCTTGCACTTGCCGGCCCGCCGGCGCGGTCGCGCCCGTCAGACTCAAGCTCAGGCCGATCTTGATCGGATCGGCGGCCTGCGCGGGCACCAGAGACAAAACCAGGGTCGCGGCGGCGAGGGCGAGTGCGCCCGCACGTTCCACGAAACGCCGGCCTTTGTGCAGAGCCATGAGCCGTTTCCTCCCTTCTTTCCTGCAGTCGCGCAATGCGCTTCGCTTATTGCGCCCTACGGGTTGCTCAAGGCGTGAACGTCGCGACCGGTCCGGCCGCCTTCTTGCCGCGATGCCAGACCGCGTGGATCTTCCTCGAATTGCTGATGTCCGCGGTCGGATCGCCTTCAAGTACCACGAGATCGGCGAGCTTGCCGGGCGCCAGAACGCCGCGATCATCGAGCTTCAGCAATGCCGCTGCATTGGAGGTGGCGTTGGTGATCGCCTGCATGGGGGTGAGGCCCGCTTCCACCATCAGTGCGAGTTCCAGATGCTCGGCCACGCCCGGAATGCGCAGGCCCACGCCGGAGTCGGAACCGAAGCCGATCCCAATACCGGCGTCAGAGACTGCCTTCAGGTTCTGCTTGTTGGTGGCAACGGCTGCTCTGTTTTTGGCGGTCGCCGGCGATGCAAGCATGCGCTCGCGATACTCCGGGTCGTCGAATTGCGCGCGAACCGCGGGATGCAATGCCCGCTGCAGAAACGGTTCGCTCATCCAGGGCGGCTGATCGGCGAAAATGTAGTTCGTGTAATCGAGCACGATGGTGGAGATGTACCAGACCGATCGCGCTTTCATCATGTCGATGAACTCTGAATCCACCGGCTTGTCGCGGACACCATGAGCGATGATGTCGACCCCGGCGCGCACGATCGCTTTGGCGTCGTCGAGATCGTAGATATGGGCGGCGACCCGCAAGCCGCTCTTGTGCGCCTCGTCGATCACGGCGGAATAGATGTCAGGCTTGAGCTTGGGCATCAGTCCGCCGGCGCCATCGAGCCAGATCTTGACCATATCGGTCTTGCGCGCCGCCATCTCACGAATCGACGCGCGCGCCATCTCGACGGTGTCCGGTCGCGAGACGCGGTTCTCGCCAATCGGAACAGCCGTCGCCGATGGCTGGCCGCCGGGCACGCCGAGGCCTTGGTCGGCTCCAAAGAGGTCGGCGCCGGGAACGCGGCCCGCGTGCAACTCCGGACGCAGTTCGTAGAACAGCGGTCCGTTGAGGCCGAGCGCCATCACGGTGGTGATGCCGTAGGCCTCGAGCTGCTTCAACTGCCGCAGGATGGCATCGCGGTTGTAGTTCTCGGGAGCCGCCTTGAGGCCGATGAAGATCCCGATATGCGAGTGGTCCGAGACGAGGCCCGGAATGATGGCTTTGCCGGTGTAATCGACGACCTGCGCATCCGGCGGAACTGCAGTTGCGGCCGACGGACCGATGGCGACGATGCGGCCGTCGCGCACGACAATGACGGCGTTGTCGATCGGGGCGCCGCCTCTGCCATCGATCACGCGGGCGCCGCGTAGCGCAGTGGTTTGGGCGTAGCTGTCGGTGGATGTCCCGATGACGAACGCCAAAGAGACGCCGATCAGCAAATTCAGCGGGCCTATACCACGCATGGCTAATCCTCCCCAATCTCGTGCAAGCGTTTTCGCGGAAACGGCAGGGCGATTCTGCTACCCGCCGCGGTCCAAAGCAGTCCGTCGCCACGGATCATGGATTTGGCGCAGCGTGTTGGCAAGACATGGGCGCGACCTACCTATTCAATTGCTGCTGGATCACCCGACACATCTCGGCAAGCGTGACGCGATCGGTTGCGAGCAGCAGCATTTTGCCGTCGTCCAGGGCGCAGGAGAGCCATGCCCGCAGTCCGTGCGGATCGAACGCCACGTCAATGTCGGTGACCGTGTACCTGTAGTCCGCGTCATCCATTGCCGTCTCCTGTGGCTGTCAGCTGCGATCCTACCCGGATTTCGCTGCGCTCAATCCGGGCTACTCGCTGCTGATGACTTGCGATCCTATCTGTTCATCTGTTTAGCTAACAGAGCGGCAAGCAGAGCAACTGATAGGACGATCGCCGCGGTTGTGGATGGCTGGCATGACTTGGTCGATCATTGCTCGCGATCTGGATACCGGACAATTCGGAATTGCCGTTGCGACGCGTTTCTTTGCTGTGGGCGCGCTCGTTCCGCACGTCAAATCGCGCATTGGTGCGATCGCGACACAGGCGCTGATCAATCCATTTTACGGCACCGGGGGCTTGCGGCTTCTGGAACAGGGCAGGAGCGCGCGTGACGTTGTGCGCGCGATCACCGCCGCCGATGCCGGACGCGACCACCGGCAGGTTCATGTGCTGGACGCGCAGGGAGAAATCGCCGCGCATACCGGAACAGCCTGCATCGGCTGGTGCGGGCATCTCGCAGGCGACAATGTCTCGGTCGCGGGCAACATGCTGGTCGCCCCTGCAGTCATCGAGGACACGGCCGCGGCTCATGCAAGGAATAGCGCACTCCCTTTTCCTCGCCGCCTGATCGCCGCGTTGCGCGCCGGCGAGGCGGCTGGCGGCGACAAGCGTGGAAAGCAATCGGCCGCGTTGGTGATTTGCGGTGAGGAGGAATGGCCGGACCTCAACCTGCGCGTCGACGATCACGCTGATCCGCTCGCCGAGCTCGAACGGCTCGAAAAGGTGAGCCGCGAGCGCTTCGTGCATTTCCGGCGATTCCTGCCGAACCGCCGTGACCGGTCCGGGGTGACTGATCGCGCCCTGATCGAGAGCGAAATCGCCAAATCGCTTGCCGGCGAAGACTCCTCGTGAGCATCGTCGCCCGGGTTGACCCCGAGGGCAAACCCGGAAAGAGCATTTCCGCCGGACACACTTGCCTTGGATTTTGCCTTGGATTTCGCTGCTAAATCCGGACTACTCGCTCTCGGACGTCGCGAACCACGGTTTAACCAAATCGCGCAATTGGTGAGGCGCGTCACAGTGGCGGTTACACCTGGGTGGCAGTATGCTCATTCCTGCGGCGCTAATGGGAGGTCTGGCCAATGGCAGACCGGGCCGACGAATTGAAGGAGACCGCGGCGCAGTGCCTGGCGCTGGCGCACACGACGAGCGATCCGCAAACCCGCGCCGCGCTGCTCATCATGGCGCAAAAGCTCTACGAGCGCGCCAATACCCCGCCCGCAGACTACGAGGCGGCCCAGCGCGCGTTCAACGACCAGCAGATGCTGCCGCGTTCACCCATGCAGCAGCCCGCTTCGCCCGTGCAGCAACAGCAGCAAATCCAGCCGAAGAAAGCGAAATAGGTCCGTCGCTGTCGTTCGGCGCGAGGCCCATCGCTTCGCAAGAGGTCATCCGGAAGAGAACGACATGCCCGGCGGCTGGGTTGCGGTCATCGTCCTGATCCTGCTGCTCGCGGGCGCCGCCTACGTCACCTATGAGGGTTGGACGGCGCATTCCGGCGGCATCGAATTGCCGGACTGGGGCTACGCGCTTTTGGGCGTCGGAGTCATCTTCGGATTGGTGATCGGCTGCGGCCTGATGGCGCTTGCCTTCTACAGCAGCCGCCGCGGCTATGACGAACCCACCGTCGTCGAGCACGACGATCAAAAGAGCGAGGAGCGGCGTTGAAATAATTGAGGCGCAGCACCCCTCGGTCTGCTCCCATGCCCTTGTGGCGTGGGCTGGACGACGACTGACCTCGGGGCGCCTGCTACACCCGCATGGGCATCAGCACGTAGAGCGCACCCTTGGTGTCGCGGTCTTGGATCAGCGTTGGGGAGCCGGGATCGGCAAGCTTCAGCACCGCGGCTTCGCCTTCGAGTTGCGCCGCGATGTCGAGCAGATAACGGGAATTGAAGCCGATATCCAGCGGATCGGACCCGTACTCCACTTCGATCTCTTCGGTCGCGCTGCCGGAATCTGGATTGGTCACCGACAGCATCAGTTTCCCATTGGTCAACGACAGCTTGACCGCGCGACCGCGCTCGCTCGAGACGGTGGAGACACGGTCCACCGCCTGTTCGAACGCCTTCTTGTCGACCGTGAGTTTCTTGTCATTGCCGACAGGAATGACGCGCACGTAGTCAGGAAACGTGCCATCGATGAGCTTGGAGGTGAGCACCGTCTCGCCGAGCCTGAAACGGATCTTACCCTGGGACAGCTCCACGGTGATCTCCGCCTCGTTGTCCTCGATCAGGCGCTGCAGCTCGGCGACGGTCTTGCGCGGAACGATGATGCCGGGCATGCCGCTGGCGCCCGCGGGCAGCGGCAGTTCGAACTGCGCCAAGCGATGTCCGTCGGTCGCGACCCCGCGCAGTGTCGGCGATTTGGCGGTGCCGGCAGTGTGCAGGTAGATCCCGTTGAGATAATACCGGGTCTCCTCGGTCGAGATCGCGAATTGGGTCTTGTCGATGAGCCGTTTGAGATCGGCGGCCGCCACCTTGAACGTGTGCGTCATGTCGCCCGCGGCAAGATCCGGAAAATCGCTCTCCGGCAGCGTCTGCAAGGTGAAGCGGGAACGGCCGGCGCGGATCGTCAGCACGGCGCGATCGCCAGAGGCTTCGATCACGATCTGGGTACCCTCCGGGAGCTTACGGACGATCTCATAGAACATGTGCGCGGGAACCGTGGTCGCGCCGCCGGGGCCCACCTCGGCGGAGATCGTCTCCGTGATCTCGACATCAAGGTCGGTCGCTTTGAAGGCGAGCTTGGATTTCTCCGCCTTGATCAGCACATTGGCGAGAATTGGAATGGTATTGCGCCGCTCGACCACACGATGGACATGGCCAAGCGACCTCAACAGCGCTGCGCGTTCGACGGTGACTTTCATTGTTTCCATCCGCCTGCTCGCGTGGGGGATCCTCGAAGGGGGGTAACGAAGTTGGCGCGTGCGCGCGTTTTTCGCAAGGCCGAGGGCGACCGAAGCCCACAATTACCCTACCATTTGGCAGCAGTCCCCCGGCGGGCACCCACGACTGCCAACGGTTGACCGCGGCCGGGCCCAAGCCCCGCGTTGTTCTCGGCTTCGCGGCGCCCCCTCGCCATCGATGAGGCGTCCCTACTCCTGCAATTGCCGTTTCAGCAGCTCGATCTCATCAGCAAGCGAGGAGTCTGTGCTCACGAGATTTTCGATCTTTCGCACGGCGTGCAGCACCGTGGTATGATCGCGACCGCCGAAGCGTCGACCGATCTCCGGGAGCGAACGCAACGTCAGCGTCTTGGCGAGATACATCGCCACCTGCCGCGGGCGGACCACATTGGCCGTGCGCCGCGACGACAGAAGGTCCGCGCGGCTGACATTGTACTGCCGCGCCACCACCCGCTGAATGTCTTCGATTTTGACCCGCTTAGGCTCCTGCGGACGAATGAGGTCGCGCACCTCGCGCTCGGCCATTTCGAGGGTGACCGATTGGCCGGTCAGCTTGCTGTGAGCCAAAAGTCGGTTGAGCGCGCCTTCGAGATCACGGCCGTTGTGGGTCACAGCTTTTGCGATGAACTCCAGCACCGGGAGCGGAACATCGAATCCGGGATGATGCTGTCTGGCGGCCGCGGCGCGGCACCTGAGGATTTCGAGCCGTAGCTCCTCGCCGAGCGATCCCATTTCGACCACGAGCCCGCCGGCGAGTCGTGACCGCACACGCTCGTCCAAGCTTTCGAGATCCGAAGGAGGCCGATCGGCCGCGATCACGACCTGACGACCCGCATCGATGAGGGCATTAAGCGTGTGACAGAACTCGGCCTGGGTCGACCTGCCTTGAAGGAACTGCAGGTCATCGATCACCAGGACGTCGATGGTGCGCAGCGCCTCCTTGAATGCGAGCGCGTTCTGCGCCCGCAACGCCGCGACAAAGCCGTACATGAACTTCTCCGCGGTGAGATACAGCACCTTGCGCTCGGCGGTGGCGTTGCCAGCCCATGCCAGCGATTGCAGCAGGTGCGTCTTGCCGAGCCCGACGCCCGCGTGGACATAGAGCGGATTGAACATGACGACGTCGCCTCGCCTGCCCTGTGCGACTTGCTTGGCCGCGGCATGGGCGAGCGTATTGCTGCGTCCGATCACGAACGTCTCGAACGTGAGGCGCGGATCGAGTGGCGAACCGCCCAAAGCCTCGTGCACGGCCGAAATCGGCCCAACCGTATGGGGCAGGTGGCCGCCGTTGAGCTTGACCGCGCGGCTCTCGTGTTGAGGCGCAGCAGTCTCTGCCTGCTTGATCTTTGGCGGCAGGGTGCGGATCACCGCGGAGCGGACGGTGAGCTCGACCCGTGAAAAATTCGGCTGTTCGGCCTGCCAGCAGGCCAGCACACGCTCCGCATAGTGGGATTGGATCCAGCTCTTGAGGAAACGCGTGGGCACGGACAGCTTGACGGTATCTCCTTCGCTGCTGTCGAGTTCCATGCGCGCGAACCAGCTCGCGTAGACGTCGTCACCGACCTCGGCGCGAAGACGGTCCTTCACGCGCGTCCAGCGGTCCAGATCCATGCTCGTCATTGCCTATCTCGTCTTGATGGCCACACCGATGGGAACGCGGGCGAAACGTGATACTTCGACACGAACGTGAAGAGGGAAGTTATGCGGCCAGCGGGCCGGGAAGGGAGCTGTGGGGGAAAACAGTCGGCGCGGCCGAGGCGGGAGCTCAGCGCGGCGGTGGGGCAGGGCCACGAGCAGCGATGATGAGATGAAGCAAATAGCCATTCGGCTGGCGGCCGATGCCGCGAGCCATGTTGAGCCTCGCTGTCGCCATGTTACCCCCCTTATTTATCGCCCATTCTCGAGAGGGCTATGCACGGGTTCACGCTTCTAAAGCTTACGTTTGTCTTGCCTTGAGCGACCACTGGAACTTCGATCTCGCTTAGAGGCGCATTTAATCTCCATCCCAGCCAAGCACTCGCGGATTCGAAGCCGAGAATCAGGCATAACTCACCCGCCCTCATCTTCGATGAGCTTAAGCACGACCTTTTACTGAAAACCGCCGGTGGCCCAGCGGCGATTTGAAAATAGCACGGCACGGCCCCCCCGCAATGCCTGTGCTTGTTGGCACCGCGCGCAATGCTGCATCGATGCGCGATTCAGCGGTTGCGGCTCATGTGCTTTCGCATGCCATAATATTTTGAATTCACTCGGCTATTCGAAGCGACCACGGCTGCGCGTCAAAGCCGATGTAACGCGGCGATTTTGATTTCAACGCAGGCGGCGCATATGTTCGAAAATGACAGAAATCAAAGTCCTTACGGGCGCTTTCCCTTTAAACCATTCTGCACGCAGTTATTTCCGTGTGCGGAAACAGAGGGTAGCCCCCGCCGCAAAACGCGAGTCCATCAGCGCAATAACCGGTTCTTCGATTATCGTAATTTTGTGTGACACTTTTTGAACAACAGGCATGGCCTGCCAACAAGTCGTCCGACTGCCAAATGCGATCTGATCGCGCGCGATGTCCACGCTGCGCTATTCGCCGAGATTGTCGATGTGGTGAGTCTCGAGAAGCCGCGTAGGGCGGACTAGGTGGCGAGCTTGGCGACCTTGTGAGCCAGGCGAGATACCTTGCGGCTTGCGGCGTTGGAATGCACGATGCCTTTCTGCGCCGCGCGCATGATCGCCGGCTCTGCTTCTTTCAGCGCTGCAAGCGCCGTGCTGCGATCGCCTCCCGCGATTGCTTCCTCGACCTTGCGCACGAGGCTGCGCATCTGCGACTGGCGCGACTTGTTGATCTCCGTACGCCGCGCGATCTTACGGACTGCCTTGCGGGCAGAAGAGGTATTGGGCATGGCTACGCTCGCTGGCGGGCGGCCGCTCGCCCCGCGCATTGTCGTGCGGCTAGGCATCCATAAAAGCAAGCGGCGGCGAGCACCTCGCCGCCAACACGGCGCTTATAGTCGCCACGTCCCCGAGCGTCAACGGCAGGCAAGATCGAGCAGAAACGATCAATCACCTTGTCCGGCAGTTCAGTTGCCGCTGGATGTGCGGCGAGCAGGGCGAACTTGCTCACCCTGCCTGGGCGGCCGCAGCGAGCCTGGGCGGCTTTGAGGGCGCGCCCCGCAGGCTGTCATAGGCGGCTGCCACCATCGCCTGCTCGCCTGCGGGAAACGCGCTCAGCGGGGGCTTGACCCGCGCCCAGGCCGCATCGCCGTGGATATGGGCGATGAGCGCCTTGACGCCAGGGACCAGCGGCTTGCCATCGAACAGTTTGCGGATGCGAACCGCGGCGCCGAGTGCCTCCCCTTCGCCGCTGCGCCACGCCCGCGCGCATAGATCGGCGTTGAGATTGGCGGTGGCCGAAATACAGCCGGCGAACTCCCCGGAACGTGCTTGCATCAGCACCGCTTCGGTCGAAGGGAACACCTCGAAGCGAGGCGAGATCGCCGCCGCTTGGCGCGCATAGGCCATATCACCAGAGGAATCCTTGAGGCCCACGATACGGGTGCCGGAGGTTTCGAGCAGGCGTTTGACCAGGGGAATAGGCCACGGCAGGCCGGACTGGGCGGGGAAATGGTAAAGATAAAGCGGGATCGGTTTTGCACTCGTCGCGCTCACGATCGCCTCGATATAGGCGAGCAGCCCCTCGTCCGGCACGCCCTTGTAGTAGAAAGGCGGCAGCAGCAGCGCCCCGGCAAAGCCCAGCCCGGCGGCGTGCCGCGTCAGCGCGACTGCGTCGGCCATCGCGGCGGCACCGGTGCCGACCATGAGGCGATCGAGCGGCAGGCCCTTCTCCCGGTAAGCGGTCATCACGCGCTTGCGCTGCTCGAGCGAGAAGGAGGTTGCCTCCCCGGTGGTGCCCAGCACGTTCAATGCGTCGCAACCATTCGCGAGCAGAAAACGGGCAAGTGCGGCCGAGCGCGTGCAATCGGGCTCACCTTCCTCGTCCACGGCCGTCGCAATGGCGGCAATTACGCCGCGCAGCTTGTCGCTCATGTCGTCTCCCCGCGGCGTCACCCGCTAACGTTGAATGCCGCGAGCGCGGCCATATTGACCAGCTGGGCGTCATTGGCCGAAAGCGGCACGATTTGCACCGACCGGTCGAGCCCGACCAGAATCGGGCCGATCACGGTCGCTCCGCCGAGCTCTTGCAACAGCTTGGTCGAGATCGAAGCAGAATGGAATGCCGGCATGATCAGCACATTGGCCGGCCCCGACAGGCGGCAGAATGGATAGGCCTCGCGCAGCTCCATATTGAGAGCCACATCGGCAGCCATGTCGCCATCATACTCAAAGTCGACGCGCCTCTGATCGAGGATGCGCACCGCCCCCTGCACGTGAGCCGACCGCTCGCCCGGTGGATGGCCGAAAGTCGAGAACGCCAGCAGGGCGATGCGCGGTTCATAGCCGAAGCGGCGCGCGACGCCCGCGGCTTCGACGGCGATGTCGGCCAAAATCTCCGCATTGGGCATCTCGATCACCGCGGTGTCCGCCACCAGGACCGTGCGCCCGCGTGCGAGCACCAGCGACACCCCCATGACGCGATGGCCAGGCTTAGGATCGATGCAGCGGCGCACATCAGCGAGCGCCACCGAGAAATTGCGCGTGACACCGGTCACCATCGCATCGGCATCGCCGAGCGCCACAATGCAGGCGGCGAAATGGTTCCGGTCCTGGTTGACTAAGCGCTGGACGTCGCGCTGCAGAAAGCCGTCGCGCTGGAGCCGCTCGTAGAGAAAGGCGGCATAGGCTGCGTTACGTTGCGAAAGTCGCGCGTTGATGATCTCGATCCCGCCGCCCAGCTCGATACCCAGCGTGCGCGCGCTCTCGCGCACGCGGTCCTCGCGCCCGACGAGCAGCGCCGTCCCAAGTCCCTCGTGGACGAAGCTCGCCGCGGCGCGAATGACCTGCTCTTCTTCGCCTTCAGCGAACACGACCCGTTGCGGCCGTCGCCGCAGCCGCTCGTGAACGCGCTGGAGAACCCCGGCTACCGGATCGCGCCGCGAGCGCAACTGCGCGCGGTAAGCATCCATATCGACAATCGGTCGCCGGGCCACGCCGCTATCCATGGCAGCAGTGGCGACGGCGGGCGGAACGAACGAGATCAGCCGCGGGTCGAACGGGACCGGGATGATGTATTCGGGCCCATATTTCGGCCGGACGCCATACGCCGCGGCGACCTCGTCGGGAACATCCTCTCGCGCGAGCGCCGCGAGCGCCTTCGCGGCGGCAATCTTCATCTCCATGTTGATGGCGGTCGCGCGCACGTCGAGCGCGCCGCGGAAGATATAGGGAAAGCCGAGCACGTTGTTGATCTGATTGGGGTAGTCGGAACGTCCCGTCGCCATGATGGCGTCGTTGCGTACCTCCGCCACCTCCTCGGCGGTAATTTCCGGATCGGGATTGGCCATGGCGAAGATGATCGGCTTTGCCGCCATCGACTTCACCATCTCTTTGGTCACCGCGCCTTTAACCGACAATCCGAAGAGGACATCGGCGCCCGCCAGCGCCTCGGCCAACGTCCGGGACGACGTTTTCACCGCATGCGCCGATTTCCACTGGTTCATGCCCTCGGTGCGACCCTGATAAATGACGCCTTTCGTGTCGCAGAGAATGATGTTGTCGGGGGTGAATCCGATCGCTTTGAGCAGTTCGAGGCAGGCGATGCCGGCGGCGCCGGCCCCGTTGCACACGAGCTTGGTCGATTTGATATCGCGCCCTGTCAGATCGAGCGCATTCATCAGGCCGGCCGCGGCAATGATCGCGGTGCCGTGCTGATCGTCGTGGAACACCGGAATGTCGAGCAACTCCCGCAATCGTTGCTCGATGATGAAGCATTCCGGGGCGCGAATATCCTCGAGATTGATACCGCCCCAGCTCTTGCCGAGCAGTTTGACGCAATTGACGATCTCATCGGGGTCTTCGGAGGAAACTTCAAGATCGATGGAATCGATATCGGCGAAGCGCTTGAAGAGAACCGCCTTGCCTTCCATCACCGGTTTGGCTGCCAGCGCGCCCCGATTCCCAAGGCCTAGAATGGCGGTGCCATTGGTGATGACGGCGACAAAATTGCCCTTGGTGGTGTAATCGAAGGCACGATCCTCGTCCTCGGCAATGGCCAGCACCGGAACGGCCACGCCGGGCGAATAAGCCAATGACAGATCGCGCTGGGTGGCCATCGGCTTGGTGGCCACCACTTCGAGCTTGCCCGGACGGCCCTGGCTATGGAACAGCAGCGCTTCCTGGTCGGTAAATGTCGGTCGTATCCCGCGGCCATCGATTTTGGAGGACATCTCAACCCCTTAAGGCCTCGGCCGGATTGCCTTTCCAAGCTACCGGATCGCGCTACCCTTGCTCAAGGCAAGCGACAAAAGGCCTCGCCTGGCACGCTGCCATCCTCCGCAGTCTTGCGAACGGCGAGAGCGAGAGGCCAATTGAACGGGACCCGCGAGCGGGGTAAGCGGTAACGGGGCAGTGCATGTTCGCGCGTAGAACGTCATGATCCGGTTTGTTCTGAGGTTCGTCGGTCTGTTGTCGCTTGCCCTCGGATTCATTTTCTTGGTCTATGACGGCACCAAATCCATCGCCGACCAGACCGTCTATATCAGCACCGTGGAGTCCACCTGGTCGAACATCCATCAAAACTCGCTCACATCGCTGCAGCCGGAGGTCGAGCGCCGTGTCGGGACATGGGTCTGGCACGGCCTCGTTCAGCCCTACTTTCTCGATCAGCCGGTCTCGCTCGTGCTCGCCATCATCGGCGCCATCCTGATCCTGCTCGGACGAAAGAAAAAACCGCTCATTGGCTACGCGCGGGATTAAGCCGGGCTGGGGGCAGGCGGCCGCAGCCCGTCATCCAATTGTCTCGCCTGCGTTGCTATTTCAGGGCATTAACGCCGGCCATGCAGGTCTGCAGATCTTGCGGCCCCGCGCCGCCGCTGCAGCCGATCGCCCCAATGAGCTTGCCGCCAGAGATCAGCGGCACCCCGCCCTGCGAGCCGATCATGCCGTCAAGCGTCAGCTGATAGAGGAATTCGAAGCCCTTACCGAGGTTCTCCTCGAAAGCTTTGGTCGGCCGCCGAAAGATCGCAGCCGCACGCGCCTTGTGCTGCGAGATCGTGACGGAGGCATGTTGCGTGTTGTCCATTTTGGCGAAATAGACGAGGTCACCTGCCGGGCCGACCACCGTGATCGCCATAAGCCAGTTGTTCTTCCTGGCCTCGGCCATGGCGGCGTCGACGATCGTCCTCGCCTGCTCGAGATTGATCGATTCGCCATAGGGCGGCGGCGCGGCCGGCGGAGCGGCCTGTTGCGCTTGCGCGGCAGAGCCGATCACGAGCGCGGCACACGCAGAGATCACGACAAGACTACGCATTCGCGGTTCCTCCGGCTTTGGTCATCGCCGTCCTCGGAAATGGGTCGGCGTTCATGCAGCGGCAGCATAGGGTTTCCTCGGCACGGGCGATATAGGGATGCCAACCACGCTGGTCTCTACTCGCGTGGCCGTGACCCGGCTCTCTGCTCGGCCTGGCTGCAATGTGATGGGTGAGCGGCGCCTAACGCAGATGCGCGCGGGCGGCGCCGCCCCTATATTGGCTTAGCACCAGCGGAGACGTCGCCATGTTCATGTTCAACAAGAAGCTTGCAATGCCGTCCGCGGCCGAGGCGCTGCCCGGCCGCCCGACACCGATTCCGACCGCGCGGGAGCATTTCATCTTTCACAGGCCGCTGCAGGGGTCATACCCGGCGGGCTTCGAAATGGCAATGTTCGGGATGGGCTGCTTCTGGGGCGCCGAGCGCAAGTTTTGGGAATTGGGCGAAGGCATTCACATCACTGCTGTCGGCTATGCCGGCGGCTATACGCCTAATCCAACTTACGAGGAGGTTTGCTCCGGCCGCACCGGTCACAACGAGGTGGTGCTCGTGGTCTATGACCCGAACAAGATATCCTATGAGCGGCTGCTCAAAACGTTCTGGGAGAATCACGATCCGACCCAGGGCATGCGCCAGGGCAACGACGTGGGCACGCAGTATCGCTCCGGCCTCTATACCTTCACTGCCGACCAGCGCCGGACCGCGGAAGCATCGAAAGAAATGTATGGCGAGCAACTCAAGGCGCGGCGCTTTGGTGCCATCACCACCGAAATCCTCGATGCGCCTGCATTTTATTTTGCCGAGGACTACCATCAGCAGTATCTGGCGAAGAATCCGATGGGCTATTGCGGCCTCGGCGGCACGGGCGTGAGCTGTCCGGTCGGCGTTGCCGCGGCGCCGGCTTAACGGCGCACGACGCTCCCGCAGGCGAGTTATTGTCCGGGACGCGATGCGCGGGCTCGACCCGCGCATCCATCAAATAATACGGCGATGGATGCTGCGTGCTACGCCCACGTCACTTCTTGACGTGCTTCTTGAGAAAGTCCATCGCTCGCTGCCAGGCGGTCTTGGCACTCGCTTCATGAAAGCTCCCGCGCTCGTCGCAATGGAAACCGTGCCCCGCGCCCGCATAGACGTAAATCTCGCTGTCACCACCGCGCTTTTTCTTGATCGTCTCGACGTCGCTCATCGGGATCGACGCATCCTGGTCGCCGAAATGCATCTGCGTGGGCACCTTCGGCCTCTCGTCGGCATTCTTGGCAATCTGCCCGCCGTAATAGCAGACTGCGGCCGAGAGGCCATTGAGCTTGCAAGCTGCTAGGAAGGCGATCGTGCCACCCATGCAAAAGCCCATAATGGCGACCAGGCCGTCCTTCTTGAGCTCATCGATTGCGGCCTGCGTATCGCGCAGCATGGCGCTCCAATCGGGGTTGGCGACGAATTTGCGCGCATTCGCGATTTCGTCCGGACTGTAACCGGATTCGAAGTTCTTCTGCTGACGATCGAACAAGGCCGGCGCCACCGCGGTATAACCGTCGCCCGCGAGTCGGTCGCAGACCGCCCGGATGTGGTGATTGACGCCGAAGATTTCCTGGATCACGACGATTCCGCCTTTTGCCGGGCCCGACGGATCGGCCCGATAGGCACCCAACTGAAATTTATCGGCTGACGTAAGCGAGAACTGTTTACCCAAGACGACCTCCTGTGAATGCTGCCGGCGCGACATGGCGTCCCGGCGCCGCGCCGCGCAATTTCACGCTTTCCCTGCCCCAACGCAACTGGCAGGAGGGATGCGCGGCGGGGAGGGCCTCAAGGGTGCAGCCCAAACGCCTCCGCGAGCAATTCGTAAGAGCGCCGACGGGCAGCGTGGTCGTGGACCATGGTGGTGATCATGACTTCGTCGGCTTTGGTGGCGCTGATCAGGGGCGAGAGTCGCTCCAGCACGGTCGCCTTGGTGCCGACGAACACCCGGCTGCGATTGCGCGCGATCAGCGCGCGTTCAGCCGGCGAATAAGGATAGGCGGCTGCCTCTTCCGGGCTTGCCAGCGGCGCATATTCGCCACGGCTGCGTCGCACGAAGTTGAGATCGATAGTGGAGGCGAGTCGTTCCGCTTCGGCCTCGCTGTCCGCGCAGACCGCAGCGCAGGCTAGGATAGCGTAGGGCGTCTTTCGCGCCGATGACGGCTTAAACCCATCGCGATAGCTCGCGATCACTGCGGCTGCGTCGTGATCGGCGAAATGGTGCGCGAAGGAAAATCCTGCCCCCACGGTAGCGGCGAGCTGCGCACTGTAGCCGCTCGATCCGAGGAGCCAGATCGGCGGCAGCGCGACGTCCTGCGGCATCGCCCGCACGGAACGGAACGGATGACCTTGCGGAAAGGCATCGTTTTCGAACAGGAGAAGCTCCTGAAACCGCTCCAGAAAGTCGTCTTCGCCGAAACCCTGCTGCCGCCGCCGCAGCGCATAGGACGTGACCGGATCCGTGCCGGGCGCGCGGCCGAGCCCGAGATCGATGCGGCCGGGAAACAACGCCTCGAGCACCTTGAAGCGTTCAGCCACCATCAGCGGCGCATGGTTCGGCAGCATGACGCCGCCGGAACCTACGCGTATGCGCTCGGTCGCCGCCGCGATCTGCCCGATCATGATCTCGGGTGCGGAACTCGCGATCGCCGGCAGGTTGTGATGTTCGGCGACCCAATAGCGCGTGTAGCCAAGGCGGTCGGCGAGCCGCGCGAGGTCGAGTGAATTGCGCAGGGAGACGGCGCCGGAGGAGCCCGCGGCTACCGGCGACAGATCGAGGACGGAAAGGGCGACGTGGGGCCGTGCCGGCATGCGCTCGTCAGAACGGCCATGGACGGCGCAAGCGCCAATCCTTCTTCCATCCCGTGAGTTGACCGTTTCGAAACTGCAGGGCGAGGGCGGAATCCACCGGATAGAAGCCGGGAATACCCGGCGATCCGTAGGCGACATAAATTTCCGAGCCAGCCCGTCCGGAGTAATAGACCAGCGGCATCCCGAGCGCGATTGAAGCCTGCTCAGGGGTCATGCCGAAAGCAAGCGGCGTCGCGTTGGTACCGCAAACGGCGGCCCAGCACAGCCAAAGCAAGGCACCGACGCGTTTGAATGACAATGCTGGTGCCTTTGTACTCTGGGGCGGCGCAATGCGCACGGCAGTCTGCCGCGCGCGCCACATCTTCGATCCATTGGTGCAAGGCAGTCAAGCTCGTGCGGTTCGCAGACGGCGAGCGCGCGGGATCGTCCAATGAACTGGCTTGAGGCTCACGCGACAGGTCAGCGCTATCGCCGGCGTTCTCACTCCGCTGCGATGAGGTGCTCCGCCGCGGTCGTCTCTACATGGGCGGATTTCGTTCCCCAGCACACGTACCAGGCGCCGAACACAAACTCTTCCATCTCGAACTCGTCGGCGGTCGCGGCGAGATGGTTCCAAGGCTCGATAAAGGGGTTCCCCAACACGGTGTGCCGCATGAGCCAGAGGCAGAACGGCAGCACGAGCTTCCCGCCGAGCCCGTGCGGAAGCTTGCCGTCCATGATGACGATGCGGCCGCCCGGACGCAGGTGCTTCCACGCATGGCGCAGCACCACGAGGTGGTGTGGCATCGTATTGTAACAAAGGCTGAAGAGGATGCCGTCGAGCGGTTCACAAGGGATGTACTCGCTGGCGTCGCACTGGGTCAGATGGACGTTTCTCCAGTGTTCGCGTCGGCAAAGCGCTCGCGCCCTGCGCAGCATTCCTCGTGATAGATCGACTCCGTAGATTTTGCCGGCCGGCCCAACGGCCTCGCGCAAGAACGGAAAATTGCGGCCGGTGCCGCATCCGATTTCAAGCACACGGTCACCGGGTTTCAGATTCAAGCAAGCGGCCGCGCGCCTGCGCAGGTCCGGCGGAAGGAACAACAAGCGGTCGAACAGCCCGATCAGGCCGGCAATGCGATCGTAACGGTCTGCGATGAACGCGCGCTCACAATCGACCCATTGGTAGGTCACGTGCTTCGCCCCACCCCGTGCGGACTCTTGTTATCTGGCGCCGCTGCCGTGGCTCAAGATGTTTTCCTCCCTCCACGCCGCCATCATGGAAGTCGTCGCAATTGGAAAAACGTGAAGCGCGGCCGCAACAAAGGATAGGTGGCAAAAAGTCGCATAAGTTGTGACTCGCTGTTGCGCTGCGATGCGAGGCGATCGCGCGCCCGTGCCGATTGCACGAAGCCAGGTGTAAGCTGGGGAACTCACTCGTTCGCGGGCAGCTTAGCCTGCCGAGCGTTGCTCTCGCGCCAGAACAGGAACAGACCGGATGCAACCACGACCGCCGAACCGATCACCAGCGAGACCGTCGGCACGTCACCCCAGATCGCGAACCCCAAGATGCTCGCCCACACCAGCGAGAGATAATTGAACGGGGCGACGGCGGAAGCCGGGGCAAGGTGGAGCGCGCGCGTCCACCAATATTGTCCCACCGCGTTGGAGACGCCGTTGAAGACGATCCAGCCGGCATCGGCCGGGGTCGGCGAGGTCCACGTCCAGGGCAGGAACAGCGCAAAAAACCCCGTGAGCAGCGCGAGTTGATAAAGGATCAATGTCTCCGCCGATTCGGTTGCGGTCATGCCTCGCACGCCCACGGTGACCGACCCGTAGAGCACGGCATTGGCCAATGCGAACAGCGCGCCGATCTCGAACGTTCCTGCTCCTGGATGGGTGACGATGAGCACGCCGCAAAAGCCCACGAGCAACGCGAGCCAGCGCGCCGGCCCCACCGTCTCCTTGAGCAGCAGCGCGGAGATGAGAGCCGTGAATAGCGGCGCGGAGAAGTTGATGGCGATAGCGCCGGCAAGCGGCATCAGGCTGAAGGCGATCAGCAGAAACGTCTGCGAGCAACCCTGCGACACCGAACGCATCACGTGATGGGGCAGCCGCC
>DATNNX010000217.1:0-2360 GCA_035601615.1 Xanthobacteraceae bacterium | reverse complement strand
GCGAAGAAGTCAAAGTCGAAGAAGAAGTCCAAGAAGTAGCCTTCAGGCCCGGGTGGAGCCCCGCTCCGCCCGGGCACCCAGCATTGCCGGAAATGGTTTTATAAGACGGCGGGCCCTGCGCCCGCCTTTTTGATTCCGCCTCCTCCGTCGTCGCCCGGCTTGACCGGGCGACCCAGTATTCCAGAGCGCTCATTGGGGAGCGGTGTGCAAAAACGAACGCCGCGGCGTACTGGATGCCCCGGTCAAGCCGGGGCACGACAGCAAGACCTACCGCTCCGCCAACGCCAGTTTTGCGCCGAGCGCGGCGAAGGCGCCGGCGAAGCCGCGGCGCAGCCACTTCATCGCCATCGGCCGGGTCACGATGCGGTCGCGGACAAAGGCCGCAAACAGGCCGTAGACCACGAACACCGCAAACGTCATCGCCATGAACGCGCCGCTCAATTCCAGCATTTTCAGCAACGGATAGGCCTCGTCGGCGGCGATGAACTGCGGCAGGAATGCCAGGAAGAAGATCGACAGTTTCGGGTTGAGGATATTGATCAGAAATCCGGTGACGATAACGCGCCTGGCCGAGCGGGCGTCGAGGCGCGGCTCGATCGCAAGCGCGCCCCGCTCGCGCAGCGCCTGCCAGGCCATGTACAACAGATAGATCACCCCGCACCATTTCAGCGCCGCGAACGCCAGTGCGCTGGTGTGCAGCACCGCGGCAAGCCCGAGCATGGCGGCCGACATATGCGGCACGATGCCGAGCGTGCAGCCGAACGCCGCGGCGATGCTGGCCCGCGATCCCCTGGTCAGCGCCGCCGCCAGCGTATAGAGCACGCCGGTGCCGGGCGAGACGATCACGATCAGCGAGGTCAGGAGGAACGAGATCGACATGGCCCTTGCCCATATCATGCCGCCCGCAGGTTCGGAAGCGGTGCAGGCCGAGCGCGTCGCGCCCGGTTGCCAAAGCGCGGCAGCCAGATAAAGTTTTTCGCGCGAATCTTTCCCGGCATGGAGCTGACCTCAGATGACCACGATCCGTGGAGCCGCCGCCGCCGTCACCGGCGCGGCCAGTGGCATCGGCCGGGCGCTGGCGCTCGAGCTTTCCGCGCGCGGCTGCGATCTGGCGCTGGCCGATCGCGACGAGGCCGGACTGCAGGCGGTCGCCGCCGAGATCGCCAAGACCCACTCGCGAAAAGTCACCATGCACCGCGTCGACGTCGGCCAGGCGAGCGAGATCGAAGCCTTCGCGCAAGCAGCAGGCGCCGGCCATCCCGGCCTCAACATCCTCGTCAACAATGCCGGCGTGGCGCTGCTCGGCCAGTTCAGCGAGATCGACCAGGCGCAGATGGAGTGGCTGATCAACATCAATTTCTGGGGTACGGTGCATGCGACGCGCGCGTTCCTGCCGCAGCTTGCGCGCCAACGCGAGGCCCACATCGTCAACCTCTCCAGCCTTTTCGGCATCATCGCGCCGCCGGGGCAGACCGCGTACGCCGCATCGAAGTTCGCGGTGCGCGGCTTTTCGGAAAGCCTGCGGCACGAATTGCAGGCGGCGGCGAGCCCGGTGCGCGTGTCGGTGGTGCACCCCGGCGGCGTCGCCACCAACATCGTCCGCAACTCCCGCACCGGCGTTGGCGTGACCGACAATGAGCGCCGCGCGGGAGCGATCGAGCGGTTCGACAGCGTCGCCAGGACCACGCCCGCCGCCGCCGCGCTGCGCATCATCAAGGGCATCGAGAACAACGAGCCGCGCATCCTGATCGGCAACGATGCCCGCCTGATGGACCTGTTGCAGCGCTTTCTCCCCGGCAGCTATTGGGCCGTGCTGTCGCGCTGGCTGCAGCCGACGCAGGCGGGGAAGTGATTTCTCTCCGCGAACACAACTGCAAGGGCCTCGAATGCGCGCCCGGTGACAGGCTCCACGAAGCAATCCATCTGAAGTAAACATCGATGTCTCCACGACGGCGGTGAGCTCCCTCTCCCCTTGTGGGAGAGGGTTGGGGTGAGGGGTCACGGTCTATCGATAGAGCGGAACCCCTCACCCGGATCGCATCTGTCGATGCGATCCGACCTCTCCCACAAGGGGAGAGGTAACGCGCGTTCGCGCGTGTGCAGATTCAATTTTCAAAAGGCGTTGTTTGCGGATACAGCATTGAGATCCCGCGGCGCGAAGCGCCCGAGTCTTGTAAAAACCGTTTCGCCTCTCCGAGAACAGAGGGCGCAGGGAATGCCGGGCGCGCAATGCGCCCGCGGCCTCGCGTGCAAATGAAAAAAGCACACGAGCGTAGTCACCACGGTCACACCGGAACGACCCGGCATTCCCCGCGCAATGGTTTTACGGCTTACTTCGCGCTCTCCTCGGTGACCACGCT
>DATNNX010000216.1:0-2760 GCA_035601615.1 Xanthobacteraceae bacterium | reverse complement strand
GGCGCGGCAGGTGCAGCAACAACCGCAAGCTCCGGCGCCCACCTCGCGCGAGCATCAACGCATTCTCGCCGCCTACAACGGCGCTTATGAGGATCCCAGGCTCGAAGGAGTTCTCAACGAGGTCGTCGCAAAGCTGGTGGCAGCATCGGAGCGGCCGGAGGTGCACTATCGCATCACCATTCTCAACTCGGCGTCGATCAATGCCTTTGCGCTACCGAGCGGTCAGCTCTACGTGACGCGCGGCTTGATCGCGCTGGCCAACGATACCTCCGAACTCGCTTCCGTTCTATCGCATGAAATGTCCCACGTGATCGCGCGCCATGCCGCCATGCGCGAGGACCAGCTGCGTCAAGTGGCACTCGTGAGCCGCGTGGTCCAGGACGTGTTGAGCGATCCGGAGACGGGAGCGCTGGCGCTGGCGAAATCGAAGATTGCGCTGGCCAGCTTCTCCCGCGCGCAGGAATTCGAGGCGGATGCCATCGGGGTCGGCATGTCCGCGCGCGCCGGTTATGATCCGTATGGGGCGGTGCGCTTTCTCGCTTCGATGGGCCGCAATGCCGAGCTCAAATCCAGCCAGGAGCAATCGCACATCGACCCGCGGGCCCCCGATTTCCTCTCGTCCCATCCGGCGACCCCCGAGCGGATCAAGAATGCGCAGGCAAGCGCCCGTCAGTTCAACGCACCCGGTGCCGGCGAGCGCGACAAAGCGACCTACCTCGCCGGCATCGATGGCCTGGTTTACGGCGAAGATCCGAGCGAGGGTTTCGTGCGCGGCCGCCGTTTCCTGCACCCCAAGCTCGGTTTCACCTTCCTGGCGCCCGAGGGTTTTACGCTGGACAATACCGCGCAGGCAGTTCTCGGAGTGAAGGAAAGCGGGGGCCAAGCCTTGAGGCTCGATGTGGTGCGCGTGCCGGCGGAGCAAACGCTCGCCGAGTATCTCAACTCCGGTTGGATCGAGAACATCGATCCAAAGAGCATCGAGGCACTCGTCATCAACGGCCTACCGGCAGCAACGGCGACCGCTAAGGGCGATCAATGGGTGTTTCGGCTCTATGCCGTGCGGTTCGGCACCGATGTCTATCGGTTTATCTTCGCCTCCAAGCGCACCACAGCGGAGACCGATCGCACTTTTCGCGAGTCAGTCGGCAGCTTTCGCCGTATGACGCTAGCGGAAAGCCAGGCAGCAAAGCCGCTGCACATCAGGATCGTCACCGTTGCGCCTGGCGATACGGTCGAGCGCCTGGCGAGTCGCATGGCGATTGCCGACCGCCCGGTCGAGCGCTTTCGCGTGCTCAACGGCCTTGGGCCCGGCGAGCGCGTGAGCCCCGGCGATCAGGTCAAGGTGGTGGTCGAGTGAGCGACCATTAACGCCTGCGCTGACCCGCGCCTAGCCTTTCCTCCCGTTCGGCGTCATCATCGCCGCCGCGCGAAATAATGTGAGGTGAACGCATGAACGTGGGTGTCGTGGGGCTCGGCGCGATGGGTTCCGGCATCGTCGCCCGGCTCATGACTGCGGGCCACGTGGTCACGGGCTGGAACCGGAGCAAGGCCAAAACCGAGCCGCTCGTGGCTTCCGGTATGCGCGTTGCACTGACGCCCCGTGCGGTCGCCGCCGCCTCGGACATCGTGTTCTCGATTGTAACCGACGCGCCAGCAGTCAAAGCAGTCGCGCTTGGCAGCGACGGCATCATCGCCGGCCTGAAGTCCGGTGGACTCTATGCCGAAATGAGTACCATTGCACCGGACGCGAGCAGGGCCATCTCAGCCGAATTCGCCGCGCAGGGCCTCGTCATGCTTGATGCGCCGATCTCGGGCAGTCCGGTAACGCTGACGCAAGGGAGCGCCGCGCTCATGGTGGGCGGAGACATGGCCGCTTTCGAGCGCATCGAGCCCGTGCTGCGCGCAATCGGCCCGAAGGTGACCTATGTCGGAGGCTGCGGCCTAGCGGTGCAGATGAAGATCGCCGTCAACTTGCTGCTCATGGTGGAGGTGATCGCTTTCGGCGAGGCGGTGGCACTTGCGGAAAAAGGCGGCGTTACACGAGAGATCGCGGTCGATGCCATCCTTAAGAGCGTTGCCGCCTCGCCGGTGCTGGCCTATCGCGGGCCGTTCATCCTCAATGGAAAGATGCCGGCCACCCCGCTTGCCGATGTCACGCTGCAGCAGAAGGATATGCTGCTGGCGCTTGACCTCGGCCGTAAGCTCGGCAGCCCCGTGCCGCTCGCGGCGGCCGCTAACGAAATCATGAATGCTTGCCGCGGGCTGGGGCTCGAGCACCGCGATTTCGTGACTGCGCACGAAGTCTACCGCCGCCTTGGAGGCCAAACCTAGCGCTGCGCGCGCGGGTGCTTCCACAAGTACCCGCTGCTCCACCGTGGCGATTTTGGGCCGGGCGCATCGCGGGACTTTTTCAGGGTTGGCGGCTATGGCATATCGTGCGTGCAATGAACCAGCCGCCGGAAATTTTTTCTCAAAAGCCAGAGCCGCGGTCACGGGATGGTGGAGAGCGATCGTGAAGCAAACAAACCGAAAAATTGCCTCGCCTGGCTCTGCGGCACGCGGCGCAAAAATGTATCGTAGCAACCTGCACGACGTGCCGAAGGTCGCAGGCCTCAAGCGTAAGGATGGCTGGGTCGACATGCAGGTGCAGTTCCTGATTGACAAGAAGACCGCCGGCGCCGACCACGTGGTCGGCTGGACCGTGCTGAAGCCGGGCGCGCGGCACGAGAATCATCGGCATCACAATTGCGACGAGTTCTT
>DATNNX010000215.1:0-2278 GCA_035601615.1 Xanthobacteraceae bacterium | reverse complement strand
GCTGCAGGGCAAGCACGACAATTACGAGATCGACCTGTTCGTCGCCCTGATCCGCGCCATCTCCGAGCTGACCGGCGCCGATCCGAACGGCGAGCAGAAGGCCTCGCTGCGCGTGATCGCCGATCATCTGCGCGCGACCTCATTCCTGATTTCCGACGGCGTATTGCCGTCGAACGAAGGCCGCGGCTATGTGCTGCGCCGGATCATGCGGCGCGCGATGCGCCATGCGCAATTGCTCGGCGCCAAACAGCCGCTGATGCACCGTCTGGTGTGGGCGCTGGTGCGCGAGATGGGTCAGGCTTATCCTGAGTTGGTCCGCGCGGAAAACCTGATCGAGGAAACCCTGCGGCTGGAAGAGACGCGCTTCCGCAAGACGCTGGAGCGCGGGCTGTCGATTCTCGACGAGAAGAGCAGCGGCCTGAAAAAGGGCGACATGTTCGACGGCGATACCGCCTTTACGCTGTACGACACCTATGGCTTTCCGCTCGATCTCACCCAGGATGCGCTGCGCAACCGCGGCATCGGTGTTGACGTTGCGTCGTTCACCGATGCGATGGACCGCCAGCGTGCGAAAGCGCGCGCGGCCTGGGCCGGCTCCGGCGATACCGCCAGCGAGACCGTGTGGTTTCCGCTGCGCGAAAAGCTCGGCCCCACCGAATTTCTGGGCTACGAGACCGAAACGGCCGAAGGCGTGGTCGGCGCGCTGGTCAAGGACGGCAAGGAGGTCGGAAGCCTCAAGACCGGGGAGAGCGGCGCCATCGTGCTGAACCAGACGCCGTTTTATGCCGAGTCCGGCGGCCAGGTCGGCGATACCGGGCTGATGAGCGGCGAGAGCGCGCGGTTTCGTGTCACCGACACCCAGAAGAAGGCTGGCGATCTCTTCGTGCATCTCGGCACCGTCGAGCAGGGCACGGTGAAGCCGGGTACCGCGCTGCTGTTGGAAGTCGATCACGCCAGGCGCTCCTCGATCCGCGCCAATCACTCCGCGACGCATCTGCTGCACGAGGCCTTGCGGCAGGTGCTCGGCGATCACATCGCGCAGCGCGGCTCGCTGGTGGCGCCGGACCGGCTGCGCTTCGACTTCGTGCATCCAAAGCCGATCACGCCGGAGGAACTCGCCCGCGTCGAGGACATCGCCAATGACGTCGTGCTTGAAAATGACGAGGTCACCACGCGGCTGATGGCGGTGGACGATGCCCGCGAAGCGGGAGCGCGCGCGCTGTTCGGCGAAAAATATGGCGACGAGGTGCGCGTGGTCTCGATGGGCGAGGGCGCGCGGGCGCAAGGCAGCAACGCGCTCGGCTGGTCGGTGGAATTGTGTGGCGGCACTCACGTTCGCCGCACCGGTGATATCGGCCTGATTTCGGTGACGAGCGAAAGCGCCGTTGCCGCAGGCGTGCGCCGCATCGAGGCGCTGACCGGGCGCCATGCCCGGAAACATGCCAACGACACCATGGCGCTGGCAAAAACCGCGGCGATGGAGCTGCGTACCTCGCTTGAGGAGATGCCGGCGCGCATCGCTTCGCTGATGGAAGAGCGCAAGAAGCTCGAGCGCGATCTGTCGGATGCGCGCAAGAAGCTGGCGATGGGCGGCGGCGCCTCCGTTTCGGACGGATCGGCGGCGGCTGCCAGCGGCGTGCGCGAGGTCGGAAACGTCAAGTTGATGGCGCGCTCGGTGGAAAACATCGAGATGAAGGACCTCAAGAGCCTCGCCGATGACGGCAAGAAGCAGCTCGGCTCCGGCGTCGTCGCCATCGTCGGCGTCACCGGAGACGGCAAGGCCGGGGTGGTGGTCGGCGTGACCAGCGATCTCACTTCGCGCTTCAATGCCGTCGATCTAGCGCGCGTTGCCTCGCAAGTGCTTGGCGGCAAGGGCGGCGGCGGTCGACCCGACATGGCGCAGGCTGGCGGGCCCGATGGCGCCAAGGCAGGGGCTGCGCTCTCGGCCATCGAAAAAGCGATGGCGAGCGCCTAGTACGCTGGATTTGAAATTCCAAAGCGTTGGCGGCTCTACCGTCGGGGAATTTCAGATCCAAAGAGCGCACGAGAGTCTATATTTGTAGTGTCCCTTTGATTTCCGAAGTTCGCATCAGAGGGCACCGAGAGGACGAGCGAACTTCGTAAATCGGGACACTACTGCGGTGGCGATCCTCCCGCGCAAAAAGCGGCTGAACGACCCCAATTTGCGGGATCGCCTCTACGAACTGCTTGAACATGATCAGCTGCCTTATTCGGTCGGATCACGCTTCGCCCAGTTGATCGTCTGCATTATCATCAT
>DATNNX010000214.1:0-24044 GCA_035601615.1 Xanthobacteraceae bacterium | reverse complement strand
GTCCAGTGTCGGCAGGTGCCTGGCTTTGTCGGCCCTTCATTCATCTCGCGTCAACATGCGCCATGGCGTGAGCCGCTTGCGCTCTGGTTCTCGCCACACGCTGGGGATCATCTTCCACGACGCTAAGTGAGTGATCGGGGCGACGCGGCGGGACGCACGCTATCTGATAGAGTGGAATAAATGAGCGGCGCAGCGAATCTCATCGAGACGCCCCTGAGCAAGGTCCGCGATCAAATCGCGCGCGCCTGCGCCGATGCGCGACGCGATCCGGCCTCGGTGACATTGATCGCGATTTCGAAGACGTTCGGGGGGAGCGCGATCGAGCCGGTCATCGCCGCGGGCCAACGGGTATTCGGCGAAAACCGGGTGCAGGAGGCGAAGGCCAAATGGCCGCCGCTCAAAGAGCGCCATGGCGGCATCGAGCTCCACCTCGTGGGGACGCTGCAATCCAATAAGGCAAAGGACGCGGTTGCATTGTTCGATGCCATCCATTCCCTTGACCGGCCAAGCTTGGCCGAGGCGCTGGCCAAAGAAATCAGCAAGCAGGGCCGCAGGCCAACATTGTTTGTTGAGGTCAATACCGGGGGCGAGCCGCAGAAGTCCGGCGTGTTGCCGGAGGAGACCGACGCGTTCGTCAAGGCGTGCCGCGAAGGCTATGGCCTCCAGGTCGCCGGGCTCATGTGCCTTCCGCCGGCCCATGAGGCGGCGGCCCCGCATTTCGCGCTGACCGCCAAGATCGCGCGCCGGAACGATCTTCCGCTGCTGTCCATGGGCATGAGCGCGGATTTTCCACTCGCAATCGCGTTCGGCGCAACCCATGTGCGTGTAGGTACGGCCATTTTCGGGGAACGGTCGCTGGGCGAAGCGATTGAGCCCTAAACTTCGATCAAGAGCCGCGTCTGTGGTCCCAGCATCGCCAGCAGTCGTTGCAGGTCATTGCGCGCGAGCGCTACGCATCCTGCCGTCGGCGATCGGTTCGGCCGCGCCACGTGAACGAAGACGGCGCTGCCCCGACCCGCCACGCGCGGGCGCACGTTATGATTGATTTCGATGACGAAATCGTAGAGCTGGTCGTCCCGCCACAGGCGGTCGCCGCCGTCGCCGGCCGCGCGTTGGAACGGACGGTTGTAGCGGCGATCGGCGGTATTTTCACACCAAGCAAGGGACGGATTAATGCGCCGGGCCGGCAGCTGTGTCGCCGGGTGCCGATGGCGATCCGCGCGCCACCACAGGCGGATAAGCCGAAAATGCCCGCGGGGCGTTGCGCCATCTCCCTCGAATTTGTTGGCGCGAATGCCGCCGCGGCCGAGCACGACCTGGAGTGCGCGCGGTCCGGCGAGCAGGATCCCTCGGGTCCGACTGCCTGGCCGGGCCCGGACGCGGATCAGGGAAAGAGCCTGGCGACGCATGGAACGGCTTCCGACGTCTATACGAGAGACCGTGAGAACAGCAATCCGGCTTGCTCTTTTACCCCTGAATGCTCTATTCCGCCCAATGCCCCCTGCCGGGACGCTGCCGCTCCTGGGGCTGATAAATGACTAATACCCGCAGGATCCTGATCGTGGATGACGACGCCGAGCTGCGCGAGGCGCTGGTGGAGCAACTCGCGTTGCACGAGGAGTTCGAGTCCATCGCGGTCGACAACGGGAGTAAGGGCGTGCAGGCTGCGAAGGCCGGGCAGATCGACCTCGTGATCATGGATGTCGGGCTGCCCGACGTCGACGGGCGCGAAGCGGTGCGCATCCTGCGCAAGAACGGCTTCAAGGCGCCCATCATCATGTTGACCGGACACAATACGGATTCCGACACCATCCTCGGACTCGAGTCGGGCGCCAACGACTACGTGACCAAACCGTTTCGCTTCGCGGTGCTGCTCGCGCGCATTCGCGCGCAACTGCGCCAACACGAGGCGAGCGAGGACGCCGTCTTCACCATCGGCCCCTATACGTTTCGGCCGAGCTCAAAGATCTTGCTCAATCCCAAGGGCAGTAAGGTGCGGCTGACCGAAAAGGAGACCGCTATCCTGCGATACCTTTATCGTGCCGGCCAACGTCCCGTATCGCGTGAGACGCTGTTGCAGGAAGTCTGGGGCTACAATTCCGGGGTCACCACCCACACGCTGGAGACGCACATCTATCGGCTGCGGCAGAAGGTCGAGAAGGATGCCGCCAGCCCTGCCATCCTGGTCACCGAAGCGGGCGGCTACAAGCTGGTGCCGTAACGCCGCTCCCCATGGCCATCGATGACGACATCGCCTTTCTCGAACGCGTGCCGACGCTCGGTCTCTTGGGCCGGCAAGCGCTGCGCATTTTGGCGATTGGCGCAGTGACTCGCCAAGTCAATCGCGGCGAGGTGCTGTTCAGCGCTGGCGATGAGGCAGATGGCGGCTTCGTGATCCAGGAGGGCAGCTTCAGGTTATCGCACTCCGAGGAGGGCAAGGAGATTACGGTCGGTCCTTGTACGCTTCTGGGAGAGGTTGCGCTGTTTGCGGAAACCAGGCGCCGGACGACTGCCGAAGCGCTTGAACCATCGACCGTGCTGTGCATTTCACGGCCCCTTTTCGTCAGGATGCTGGATAGCTTTCCAGACGCAGCGCGCAGGTTACGCGAAACCCTAGCGAGCCGACTGGACGGCGCGACCCGCGAAATCGTCAAGGTGCGGGCTTTTCTCGAAGCATACGAGTCGAAATGATTCGCGCGGGTCTATAGCTCGAGCACCGCGGTCACAGGCACGTGATCAGACGGTCGCGCGGAGCTGCGCAGATGCTTCATCACCTGCATATCAGTGAGCCCGTCGGCGAGCGCAGGCGCGATCCAGATGTGATCGAGCCGGCGGCCCTTGTCGGCTCTCTGCCAATCGGGCGAGCGGTAGCTCCACCAAGTGTAGAGCTTGGTTGGTTCGGGGACCAGCATGCGCATGGCATCGAGCCAGCCGCCGTCCTTCTGCGCGGCGACGAGCTTCTCGCACTCGACCGGCGTGTGAGACACGACCCGTGACATCTGCTTATGACTCCAGACGTCGTGCTCGAGCGGGGCGACATTGAGGTCGCCGAGGAGGATCATTCGGCTCGAGTTGTGACACTGCAAGGCGGCGGACGCCCGCATTTCGTCGAGGAAGGCAAGCTTGTGCGCGAATTTCGGATTGGTCGCCGGGTCGGGGAGATCGCCGCCGGCCGGTACATATAGGTTATGCACCGTGATGGGATCGCGAAGTCCGGCGCGTTCGCCGAGCACGGCCGAAACGTGCCGGCAGTCGCTCTTGCCGCAAAAGGACTGGATGTTGAAGTTTTCGAGGGGCAGCCGGGAAAGCACCACAACGCCGTGATAACCCTTCTGCCCGTTAAGCGCCACGTGCTCGTAGCCCAGACGCTTGAAACGCTTGAGGGGGAATCTGTCGTCGGGACATTTGGTTTCCTGCAGACACAGGACGTCGGGCCGAACTGCTTTCACGAACTTTGCGACGCCGTCGATGCGCAGGCGCACCGAATTGATATTCCACGTTGTAATCGTCAACCGCATCAGGATTTGGATGAAACGTGCGTCGCCCGTAATTGGCGATCGCTCGCGATAAGGTCAAGCGCTAACCGTCTGAGGAGTGATTTGCGGACCGCCGATATCGCTACTGGATATAGCGGGTGTAGTCGATCTTGAACAGATTGGGGTCTGGCCGCTTGCTGTTGTCGAGATTGGAGACGGCGACCGTGGTGTCGTAGCCCTGGGGATCCGTGATCGTCCACTGCTTCAGCTGAAAATCCTTCGCGCCGACCATCATCATCAAACGACTGGTGCCGATGAGCGCTTGCTGCTCCTCGATCGTGATCGTCACGAACGTGTCGTCGGCGCGCACTCCGACGACGTTCGTCTCCCTCAGGAGGTCGATGCGGTCGGAGAGGAGGAAGCGCAGCGGCGTCTGCGAAAGCGGGTAGAGATCCTGGGTGGCGAGCTTGCGATCGCGCACCACGACCGACTGTCCGTCGGCGATGATCTCGATTCGGCTCGGCGGCTCGTATTCGAAACGAATCTTGCCGGGCTTTTGCATATAGAACTCGCCTCGGACGCGACTGCCGTCAGGGCCGACCTGGACGAAATTCCCGACCAATTGCGGTATGCTCGAGAGATAGGCGCTGACCTTGTCGACCTGAGCGCGTTGGCCGGCATTGAAACCGGTCGTGGTGGTGACCGGCGTTGCAGAGGTCTCCGGCTCCCGATCGAGATGAAATAGCGACTTGACCCCGGCGGCTAGTCCCGAGCTGCCGGACTGCGCGGCCGTGCCCGATTTGCTGGGCGAGCCGGTTTCCTTCGGCAGGGGTGCAGGCGTCGGCAGGGGAATGGTCTCGGCCCTCGCCGCCCAACCCAGCGCGACCATGCCCAACACCGCCACCCCGACGAACAGTCCCTGGCCCGTGCCAGCCATGGCCCCTCTCCGCGTGCCCGGCGCTCGATAGCCGCCCGGTGTGGCGAGAAGACGACGAATCCCAGAAAAAAGCGCTTTAAGCGCCGTTACCGAGCGCTCAATAGCGCTCTGCGGCTTCTTCCCCGATCAGGATTTCGCGCTTGCCGGCGTGGTTGGCTTGGCCGATGACGCCTTCCTTCTCCATACGTTCCATCAGCGAGGCCGCGCGGTTATAGCCGATCTGCAACCGGCGCTGGATATAGCTCGTCGAGGCCTTGCGGTCGCGGATGACGACCTGCACCGCTTGCTGGTAGAGGTCGCCACCGTCGGGCTCGCCCATCCCGGTCGCGTCGAAGAGCGGATCGCCGTCTTCGTCCTCGTCCTCGGACGCCGTGACGGCGTCAAGATACTGTGGGGTGCCTTGCGATTTGAGATGACGGACGACTTTTTCGACCTCCTCGTCCGAGCAAAATGGTCCATGTACGCGACTGATGCGGCCGCCGCCCGCCATGTAGAGCATATCGCCTTGGCCAAGGAGCTGCTCGGCGCCCTGCTCTCCCAGTATGGTGCGGCTGTCGATCTTTGAGGTGACCTGAAACGATATGCGGGTCGGGAAATTCGCTTTGATTGTGCCGGTGATGACGTCAACCGACGGCCGTTGCGTCGCCAGGATCACATGCAGGCCGGCCGCGCGCGCCATCTGGGCGAGGCGCTGCACGGCGCCTTCAATGTCTTTGCCGGCAACCATCATGAGATCCGCCATTTCGTCGACGATGACCACGACGAACGGCAGCGGCTCGAGGTCGAGCTCCTCGTTCTCGTAGATCGCGGCGCCAGTTTCCTTGTCGTAGCCGGTATGGACGGTGCGGCTGAGCTTCTCGCCCTTCGCCTTCGCTTCGGCTACGCGCGCGTTGTAGCCGTCGATATTGCGCACGCCGAGCTTCGACATCTTCTTGTAGCGCTCTTCCATTTCGCGCACCGCCCATTTTAGCGCGACCACGGCTTTCTTGGGATCGGTCACGACCGAGGTGAGCAGGTGCGGGATGCCGTCATAGACCGACAGCTCCAGCATTTTCGGATCGACCATGATCAGCCGGCATTGGTCCGGGCGCAGCCGATAGAGCAAACTCAAGATCATCGTATTGATCGCGACCGACTTGCCGGAACCGGTGGTGCCGGCGATCAACAGGTGCGGCATGCGCGCGAGATCGACGATTACGGGTTCGCCGCCGATCGTCTTGCCCAGGCACAGCGGCAACTTTGCGCTGCTGTCAACGTAGTCGCGGCTGGCGAGCTGTTCGCGCAAATAAACCTTCTCACGCGTGGGGTTCGGCAGCTCGATGCCGATGACATTGCGTCCGGCGACAACGGCGACGCGTGCGGAGAGGGCGCTCATGGAGCGGGCGATGTCGTCGGCTAGCCCGATGACGCGCGACGATTTGATGCCCGGTGCGGGCTCAAGCTCGTATAGCGTCACTACCGGGCCCGGCCGCGCATTGATGATCTCGCCGCGCACGCCGAAATCGGCGAGAACTCCTTCGAGCGCGGTGGCGTTTGCCTGCAGCGCGTCCGCGCCAAGCATCGCGCGCCCGATGGCTTTCGGGGCGGCAAGCAGTTCGAGCGAGGGCAGGACGTAGCCGCTCGGCCTTCGTGGCGCGCGCGGAGCTGCTCTTGGCTTGCGCGATAGATGGAGCGCGGCGTCGTGCTGCTCGTCCTCTGCTTCCGGCGCCAATCGTGGCGCTGTGTCTTGGGCGCGTGCCTCCAGGCGCGGTTCGATCCGGCCCTGTAGCGGCGCTTCCCGGCGCGTCGGTGCGCGCGCCGTGGGCCGGCGCGTGAGCGCGCGCGTGATACGCGCTTTTAGACTGAGAAACCCATGCGCGACCCAACCGAGCGAGATTGAGACTGGCGTTTGCTCTTCCGCCGCAGCCTCCGCGTCGGCGTTATCGGAGCGCCAGCCGAAGCCAATGGCGAATCCGAAAGAGAACAGCGTTCCCGCGCCTGCCGCGATCGCAATGGCTATGCGCGTCGCTCCGGTAACCGCCCCGCCGGAGAGCAGTGCCGCCAAGCGCAACATCCAATCGCCGATCACACCTCCGAGCCCAACCGGGAGAGGCCATGCGCCGCTGCGGGGTAAGGCGGCCGCGCAGCCGGCGGTCAGCAGTACGCCGGTTATCCAGAACAACAGACGGATGCGTTCACGCCTCAAGGGCCGGTGAGTAAGCAGCCGCCAGCCCCAAATCGCGACCGGCAGAATGAACGCCAGCGCAGCCACCCCGAGCAGCTGCATCAGCAGGTCGGCGACAATTGCGCCGGGCACGCCGAGCAGGTTGCGTACGGGGCTATTGGTTGCGTGGTTTAGCGACGGATCCTGGACCGACCATGTCGCGAGGGCGAGCGCAAGGAGCGCTGCCAGCACGATAAGCGCGACGCCGCCGAGTTCACGCAGGCGCCTGCGCAGGGCATCACGCATCGCATCGGGAAGGAAGCTCAGACGTTCGAGACCGCGCTCAAAGACCGCCATGGCGTCTCAGCCCAGCACCGCGACGAGACGGTGAAGCGCCTGCGCGGTTGTCTCCTGATCCTGCACCATCGCGATGCGGATGTAGCCGCGTCCGGGATTCGATCCGTCGGCCTGCTCGCGCGCGAGATAGCGGCCGGGCACCACGCGCAGCCCCGCCTCACGCCAAAGCCTCAGCGCCACGGTCTCGTCGCCGCCCAGGCCCGACACGTCGAGCCAGAGGAAAAATCCGCCTTCCGGACGCCGGTAGCCGTAACGCTCGCCGATGATCTTGTCGGCAAGATCGTATTTCTGCGCATACAGCCGGCGATTTTCCTCGACATGTGCTTCGTCGGCGTAGGCGGCGATCGCGACACGCTGCGCCGGCATGGGTACTTGCGGCGCGGAGACGTTGCGCAGCTCCAAGAACCGCGCAAGGAACTTTCGATCTCCGGCCGCGAAGCCGATGCGCAATCCGGGAAGGTTGGAGCGCTTGGACAGCGACTGGAATTCGACGACGTTTGCAAAATCGGGTCCGGCTGCTTCGAGCATGCCGGCGGGCGGGTGACGGGTATAGATCTCGGAATAACATTCGTCACTGAACACCAGAAATCCAAACCGCCGGGCGAGAGCGACAACGCGCCCGAGATACCCAAGGTCGGCGACCGCACCTTGCGGATTCGCTGGCGAGGCGATGAAGAACGCGACGGTGCGGGCGAGGAGTTCTTCTGAGAGTGCTTCGAGATCGGGAAGAAAGCCCGTCGTCGCCGTGGCCGGCAGATAGACTGGCTCGCAGTTCGCCGCCGCCGCGCCCGCGGCGTAGGCCGCATAGAACGGATTGGGGATGAGCATTGCGGGGCGGCCGCGGCGGTTACTGACCCAGCGCGCCGCCGCGATGGCCGCCAGGAAGAGCCCTTCGCGCGATCCGTTGAGTACCAAAACTTCACTGGCCGGATCGATCGGGCGCGGCAGGGCAAAGCGCCGCCCGAGCCAAGCGGCGGCCGCCTCGCAGAAGGCGTCGAGTCCTTTGTTCATGGGGTAACGGCCGAACTCATCGATATGCGCGGCGAGAATCGGGCCGACGAACGCCGGCAGGCGATGCTGCGGTTCACCCACAGCCAGGCTGATCGGAGGCTTGGCCGGCTCGATGGCGCCCAAAAGCTCGCGCAGGCGCACGAATGGCGAGCGGCCAATGTCTGGCCGGCTCGGCGAGGGAGGGGGGACGCGTTCGGCGGCGGTCATGAACATCGACAAAGCGGCGCCAACACCCGCCGCGCGAGGGTTGTCCTACCATAGGTGCGGCGAGGTTAAGGCGCGATTAACCATCGAAGGGCCGGCTACATAGCAGATCAGAGGTCTGCAACGCGGTTGGCCGGGGGGACACCGCTGGCGTGCTGCTGCGCGGGGCACGGGCACAGCCAAAAAACTGAGGGACCCCAGCTCGCGCCGGGGCCCCTCGACGGCAAGGGCGGTGCCGGGTCTCCGCCCTAACCGTGTCCCTCAGTGGACAGTTTCGCCGTGCAGCGCGAGATCGAGCCCTTCGCGCTCGACCTCCTCGCTGACTCGCAGGCCGATGAAGATGTCGACGACCTTGAGGATGATCAGCGACACGATGGCGTCGTAGACGAAGACAATCACGAGGCCTTCGATTTGGTTGAGCAGCTGCACCGGATTGCCTTCGATCAGGCCGGCCGTGCCGCCGTATTGCTCGACCGCGAACACGCCGGTGAGCAACGCGCCCACGGCTCCCCCGACCGCGTGCACGCCGAATGCGTCGAGCGCATCGTCGTAGCCCAACATGTGCTTCAAGCCGGTGCAGCCCCAGTAGCAGAAACTTCCGGCTGCGATGCCGATGCACAGCGAGCCGACCGGGCCGACGAAGCCGGATGCCGGCGTAATGGCGACGAGACCGGCAACGGCGCCGGTGCATATGCCGACGACGGTCGGTTTGCCTCGCATCATCCATTCGACCAGCATCCAGGCGAACGCGGCGGTCGCCGTCGCCATGTGGGTGACCGTCATGGCCATGCCGGCTTGCATTCCCGCGCTCACGGCCGAGCCGGCGTTAAAACCGAACCAGCCGACCCACAACAGTGAAGCGCCAATGAAGGTCAGCACCATGTTGTGGTTCGGGCCGGTATCCTTGCGCTTGCCGAGCAGGAGGCATGCCATCAGTCCCGCCACGCCGGAATTGACGTGCACGACCGTGCCGCCAGCGAAGTCGAGAACCTTGACCCACGCGTCCGGGTTTCCGGCGGCGAGAAATCCGTCCGGCCCCCAGACCCAGTGCGCGATCGGCGAATAGACCAAGATCGCCCAGAGACCGATGAACCACAGCATCGCCGAAAACTTCATGCGCTCCGCGAATGCTCCGGCGATCAGCGCTGGCGTGATGATGGCGAACGTCAACTGGAAACACAGATACACGGTTTCCGGAATCGTCGGCGCCAACGGATTGGGATTGCCGATGCCCTTGGAGATGTCGCTCACAATGCCCTGCAGGAAGGCTCTGTCGAACCCTCCGATGAGCGGCGTTCCCGATCGAAACGCCAAGCTATAGGTGCAGATCAGCCAGAGAATGCTGATCAGGCAGGTGATGGCAAAGCTCGTCATCACCGTGTCCCCCACGTTCTTCTTGCGGACCATGCCGCCGTAGAACAGGCCGAGCCCAGGAATCGTCATCATGAGGACGAGCGCCATCGAGGTGAGCATCCAGGCGGTATCGCCGGAATTGGGCGTACAGTTCTCGAGCACGGCCAGTTTCGGATCGGGATTGCCGACGCAGGCGGGCGGCGCCGCGCCGGCTGCAGGCGTAGCGGCTGTCTCCTGTGCGTAAGAGCCGTCGATGACCGACATGCTTAGGAACAGAGCGAAGAGAACCCCCAACGCGAGAGCCACGAGCCCCGCACGGGTCGGGTTCTTGAACGTCATGGGTCTAACTCCTGTCGCTAGACGTTTGAGTGCGGGCTTCAAAGCGCGGCGGTGTCGGTCTCGCCGGTGCGGATGCGCACGGCGGTGTCGAGGCTCAGGACAAAAATCTTTCCGTCCCCGATCTGGCCGGTCCTGGCGGCCGTGGTGATGGTGTCGATGGTCTGGTCGACCAGGTCGGTTGCGACCGCTACTTCGATCTTGATCTTCGGCAAGAAGCTCACCGCATATTCCGCTCCGCGATAAATTTCCGTATGGCCCTTCTGACGCCCATAGCCCTTGACCTCAGTCACGGTCATTCCGTGCACGCCGATCTCGGTGAGAGCGTCGCGGACCTCGTCGAGCTTGAAAGGCTTGATAATGGCCATGACGATTTTCATGGGGTGACCCCCCCGCTTGGGCCCCATTCCCTGCAGGTGCAGGTTCTGGGTTTGCCCTGCGCAGCCTTCGCTGCGCGCGGCAACGCTAGTGCCATGAATCAAGCGTCGTGCCAGTTCGCCGAGTTGGCTGTAAGTACGTGGAAACAAAGGGCGTTCGCAGCAGGCCGGGGGGCAGGCTACGACCACTTGTTAGGCGGCGCACACACCCCGCTCAGGCCTGCACAATTTTTAGTCAGGCGCTGCGAGGTCTCGCATGCTCATGTGCTATGCGCTGCCCGGGGGGCGCCAAAATCGATGGACACGCGAAAGCGTCCGTCGGTCCAACAGCTCTAGCGCAACGGGATGAGCGCTCGATCCGGCGAGCGGAGGCGGTGCGCAAACGTATCCATTACGGGCTCAGCCGCGTCCTTCGGTAGTGTCCAGACACTACCCGTCCTTCATTGCAAGGCTTCGCCGTGCTGGCTCAGATCGAGACCTTCAATCTCGTGCTGCTTGCTCACCCGCAGCGGGAGGAACAACTCGATCGCCTTGAGCAGGACATAGGTCAGCACGCCGGACCAGATGACGACTGCGAGCACGGCATAGAACTGGATCAACACCTGTCGGGGGTTGCCCTCCAGCAGCCCCGGCGATCCCTCGGGCGAGTCGGGGCTCGCGGACAGTGCCGCCACCGCGAACACACCCGTGAGCAGCGTGCCGGTGGCGCCCCCGATGCCATGTACGCCGAATACGTCGAGCGAATCGTCGTATCCGATGCGCAGCTTCAGCCAGGTACAGGCCCAGAAGCAGAAGGCACCAGCGGCCAGGCCGATAATGACGCCATGCCAAGGCAGCACGAAACCGGACGCCGGCGTGATGGTGCCGAGACCGGCGACCGCACCCGAGATAAGGCCGAGCACCGAAGGTTTCCCGCGCGTGATCCATTCCAGGAACATCCAGGTCAGCGCGCCGGTCGAGGCCGCGAGATGGGTGGCGGTGATTGCGAACGCAGCGCGCGAATTGGCGCCGAGTGCCGAGCCGCCGTTGAAACCCAACCAGCCGACCCAAAGCAGACCCGTGCCGATCACTGCCAGCGAGAGGTCATGGGGTGCGAAATTCTCCGTGCCATAGCCTTGGCGTTTGCCTATCACGTAAGCCGCAACCAGACCGGCAATGCCCGCATTGAGGTGGACGACGGTGCCGCCGGCGAAATCGAGAACGCCTGCGTTGGCGAGAAAACCGCCGCCCCACACCCAATGCGCGATCGGCACATAAACGAAGATCAGCCAACTCGCGCAAAACCATAAAAATGCGGAGAACCGCATGCGGTCGGCGACCGCGCCCGCGATCAGCGCAACCGTGATGATCGCGAACGTCATCTGATAGAACATGTACAAGATTTCCGGAATGGTCGGCGCGAATGCACTGGCCGCTTCCATGCTGATGCCGCGCATGAACACCCGTTCGAGCGTTCCAAGCCACGGCCCGTCGCCGACGAAGCTGAGGCTGTAGCCGATGGCGAACCACAGGAGCGAACACACTGCCGTGCAGGCGAAGCTTTGTGCCATGGTGGCGAGGACGTTCTTCTTGCGCACCATTCCGCAATAGAACAGCGCCAAGCCTGGGATCGTCATCATCAGCACGAGGCCGGTGGCTGAGATCATCCAGGCGGTGTCGGCGCCGTCGATTTTGGAAGTTGTGTCCTGCGCCAGCGCTGGTACGGCGGCGAAGCCGAAACCCAGCGCGGCCGCGAGCGCGCAGGTGATGCGAGTGTTGTGCCTTCTCATGCTGCCCCCCTCGATGGCGCAGGCGTTTACAATGCGTCCGCGTCGGTCTCGCCGGTCCTGATGCGCACCGCTTGCTCGATCGTGGTCACGAAGATCTTGCCGTCACCGATTTGGCCCGTCTTGGCGGACGCAATGATCGCCTCGACGACGGCTCCCACGCGATCGGACGGCACCGCCACCTCGATGCGGATCTTCGGCAGGAAATTCACGGCGTATTCGGCGCCGCGGTAGATTTCGGTATGCCCTTTCTGCCGGCCGTAGCCCTTGACTTCGCTTGCGGTCATGCCCTGCACGCCGACTGCGACCAGCGCATCGCGCACATCCTCGAGCTTGAACGGCTTGATGACGGCGATGACCAGTTTCATGAATTCGCTCCGCGAATGCTTTCATACACTATCGGCGTCATGGCGAAAGATTAAGCGATTAATGCCCCCAATCGCGCAGGAGCCCTGGTTTGGCTCCCGATCACTGCAGCACAACTGATCCTTCAACGAAAGAGGCTGCGCTCCCGCAGCAACCCCTCCTGGGCCACGGAAGCAACCAGCGTTCCGTCGCCGGCAAAAATGAGCCCGCGGGAAAAGCCGCGCGAACCCGACAGATTAGGGCTGTCATGGGCGTAGAGTAGCCATTCGTCTGCGCGGAACGGGCGATGAAACCAAAGCGCGTGGTCGAGGCTCGCCGCCATCAGGCTTTTTTCGAACACGGTGCGCCCATGCGGGATCAGCGCTGAATCGAGCAGTAGCATGTCGGATGCATAGGCGAGCACGCATTGATGGATTGCGGGCTCATCCGGGAGCGGCGCCGTTGCCCGGATCCAGACGTGGAAACGGCCATCCTCGATTTTTTTGCCGAGATAGCGATCGAGCTCCACCGGCCGCCATTCGATCGGCCGCTCCCGTTCGTAATAGCGCCGCACCGGATCGGGCATCAGCGGCAGCACACGTTGCTTGATGTCGGCCTCGTTCGGCAACTGCTCCGGCTTGGCTACTTCCGGCATGCGGGCCTGGTGACTCATGCCGGGCTCGTCGCGGTGGAACGACACTGCCATGGTGAAAATGGCCTGTCCGTGCTGAATGGCGAGCACCTGCCGGGTGGTAAAGCTCTTGCCGTCGCGGATGCGGTCCACCTCGTAGATGATCGGCACCTTCGGGTCGCCGGCAAGCAGGAAATAGGCGTGCAGCGAGTGCGGCGGTCGACCCGCCACGTCGAGGGTGCGGCAAGCGGCGACGAGCGCCTGCCCGATGACCTGTCCGCCGAACACGCGCTGCCAGCCGACCTGTGGCGAGCGGCCGCGGAACAAATTTACCTCGAGTTGCTCGAGGTCGAGGATGGCAAGCAGTTCTTGAACAGCAGACGACATTGCTGAGTTTCCGGCTGCGGCGACCATCATCATCTGCGGACCTGGGTCGTGACAATGCTATAGTCGCAGCAGGAGGACGATCGTGGAGTCATCGCCTCAGAGTGCGCAGCGCATCGACGTACTGATTGGGGGCGCGGGCTTTGCCGGCCTGGCGCTTGCGATCGCGCTTCGCCAGGGTCTTGCGCCGTCGTTCTCCGTTACGGTCGCCGACCCGGCGCTAGGACGAGCCGCAAACGATGGGCGCGCATCCGCCATTGTCGCCGCGGCGCGGCGACTCTTCGAGACCATCGGCGTGTGGCAGACGATCGAGGTGCAGCCCATCCGCGATATGGTTGTAACCGATAGCCGTCTCACCGACGTGGTGCGGCCGGTCTTTCTCACCTTCGATGGTGACGTCGAACCGGGGGAGCCGTTCGCCCACATGATCGAGAATGCGCCCCTCTTGGCCGCCCTGGCGCAGAAAGCGAGAGATGAAGGCGTTACACTAAAGCCGGCGGCAGTTGCCGATTTCGAGGTTAGGCCCGACCGTGTCGACGTGCGCTTCTCCGACGGTGAAACGTGTGCTGCGCGACTTCTCGTTGCCGCCGACGGCGCGCGTTCGGCTATCCGCGAGCGCGCGGGAATCGCCAGCCACGGCTTTAGCTATGAGCAGTCGGCGATTGTCACCACCGTCGCGCACGAGCGCGATCATTGCGGGCGGGCCGAGGAGCACTTTCTCCCCGCCGGGCCGTTCGCGATCCTGCCGTTGAAACGCGACGCCGTTGTGGGCCACCGTTCGTCCATCGTCTGGACCGAGGAGACGCAAGAGGCGGCGCGCATCGTCGGCCTGCCGGACGCCGAATTTCACGCCGAGCTCGAGCGGCGTTTCGGCCTTCGTCTCGGTGAGATCGCAGCGGTCGGTCCCCGTCGCGTTCATCCGCTTGGACTTTCAGTGGCGCGCGCTTTCATTGCCGATCGCCTCGCCCTCGTGGGTGATGCCGCCCATGTGATCCACCCGATCGCGGGCCAGGGACTCAATATGGGGCTCAAGGATGTCGCCGCGCTCGCAGAAGTCATCGTCGATGCCGTCCGGCTGGGGCTTGATCCCGGCTCGCTTGCGGTGCTCGAGCGCTATCAGCGCTGGCGGCGCTTCGACACCGTCGCCATGGGGATTACGACCGATGGGCTCAACCGGCTGTTTTCCAACCAGTCTGACCTGCTGCGCCTCGTGCGCGACGTGGGCCTCGGTCTTGTCAATCGTCTGCCGGCACTGAAGCAGCTTTTTATCCGCGAGGCCGCCGGGCTCATTGGCGAGGTGCCGAAGCTCTTGCGCGGCGAGCCGCTGTAGCGACGCCGGGGGACCGCCGGCAGCCCAATCGATGGTGACGTGTGCCGGACGATTCGGCGAATTGCATTCACACGAACGGAATCGCCAGCACGTGTTGCTTGAAGGCAGGCCGCTGCTCGATCTCGGCAAACCAGCGCTCGAGATTTTCGAGCGGCGGCCGCTCCGGCACGAGGCGGCGGAAGCGATACGCCATCAGTGCAACTGGAATATCGCCCATCGACAGCGTATCCCCGGCCACGAACGGCGTCTGGGCAAGCTGCGCGTCCAGAATCTTCATCACCGCGATGCACTTGACCTTACCCGCCTCGATCGCCGCGTGATCGCGCTTCTCAGGCGGCGTTCGAATGAGGCCCCAGAACACCGGCGTGAGCGGCGGGTGCGCGACGGTGAGCTGCCAGTCCATCCAGCTGCTGGCGCGCGCACGCGCGCGCAGATCGGAGGGCTCGAGCTTGCCGGCGCCATATTTCGCCGCGAGATAGCGCACGATCGCGTTCGATTCCCACAGCAGGAATCCATCCTCCTGCAGCGTAGGCACCAGCCCGTTCGGGTTCATCGCGAGATATGCCGGCTCGTTGTTCTTGCCAAACGGACCGCCAACGTCGATGCGCTCGTGTTGCAGGCCGAGTTCGCCGACCGTCCACATGACCTTCTGCACGTTCACGGACGTGTTTCGCCCCCAGATTTTGATCATCGCTGTGCCCTTGGCTCGTCCGTCGGTGTGCCGACCTGCAGGACTTCAAACGCGAGAAGCTCTGCCGTCGGCGATGGCGCCTGCGCTCTTGACGAAGACCTGCAAGAATTTTGAGTGTTGGCGCACGCTCGGAAAGCGCGAAAGAAGATGGCCGGGTCGTCAATCCAGCCGCCGTGCCTCCTCGGGCAGCATGATCGGGATGCCGCCGCGGATCGGGTAGGCGAGCTTGGCGGAGCGCGAGATCAGCTCCTGCTTCTCCGGATCGTATTCGAGCGGTCCCTTGGTCAGCGGGCAGACGAGAATTTCCAAAAGTTTTGGATCGACGCTGCCAGGCGGGCGCTCGGGCGGGTTGCTCATGACGTACTCCAAGTGAATGGCGATGCCCCGCGAATTCAGGGGGTGTGAAACTGGTTTCGTGCGGTCGACACGCCAGTTCCGCTATAGCACGAAGGCGGGCCCGCTAGCGCCGGAAATTGGGGCGGCGGGGAGCGGCCGCGCGTTCCTCTTTCTGGCGGAAATTGATGCGTCCGCGCGTGAGATCGTAGGGCGAGACTTCCACGACGACCCGATCGCCGACCCCGGTGCGGATGCGGAATTTGCGCATCTTGCCCGACATGTACGCGAGGATCTCGTGTTGATTGTCGAGCGTGACGCGATAATTGCCGTCCGGCAGCACCTCGCTCACGGTGCCGCTGAATTCGAGCAACTCTTCTTTGGCCATCCCGCTCTCCTCCATCGCATGCGCGGCTTACCGCAGCGCCTTTGGGCGCCATACCCGGGTTTCGACCCCCCGTCTCCGCCCGTCGTTGCCCAGCGATGGCGCTGCCGGGGCGCAAGCGGGTTATTGCAGGGAGGTTTCGCCGCCCGCTGTCTTCTTGGCAAGCTCGATTTCGGTGGCTGCGACCAGGATCTGGGCGCGGGTCTTGAGATCGGGCGCTTCCAAAAGCGCCTGCTTCTCGGCAGTTCCGTAGGGCGACATCATCGCCAGCGCATTGACCAGGGCTTCGTTGGGGGCGTTCTCGATGCCCTCCCAGTCGGCCTTGAGATCGTTGGCGCGCAGAAAATCCGAGAGCGCCCGCAGCAGGCTCGCACGGTCGACCTCGTCTTCGCCCTTGCGGGCGGTGAAATCGTCGATGAAGGGAGCATAGGTCACGCGGCACTGTCGATACGGCGTTGCCACACTGAGCTCCTCGCCGATGCGAAAACGGGCGATGCCTGTGAGTTGGATGAGGTATCGCTTATCGCCGGTCTCGGCGAGCTGCGTGATGCGGCCGACGCAGCCGACCTTATAGAGATTGGGCCTGCTCTCGGGTCCGGGATGTGCGGCGTCGGGCTGTATCATGCCGATCAGGCGGTGACCGGCACGCAACGCGTCATCGATCATGGCCATGTAGCGCGGTTCGAAGATATTGAGCGGCATCTGTCCCCGCGGCAACAACAGCGCCCCCGGCAACGGAAAGACCGGGATAACATCGGCGAGGTCGTCGGGCCCTTGATAGACCACATTCATCGGCATGGTCGCTCTCTCAGCGCGGCAATGCGACCGAGACTCTTTGCCTCAACGCTCCTCGGCACCCGACCGGTCAGCCCCGGCGCTACGAAAACAAAATCGACGACAGCCGCTTTCGGCCATTGACGGTGGCCTCGTCGATCGCGCCCCAGGCCTCGAACAACTGCACCAGCTGTTTGCGCGCCCCGTCGTCGTTCCATTTGCGATCGCGCTTGACGATCTCGAGCAGGTTATCGACTGCCTCTTGACGGCGCCCCTTTGCATTCAACGCGAGCGCGAGATCGAAACGGGCTTGGTGGTCGAGCGGGTTCGCCGCGACTTTCTGCTCGAGGTCGGCGATCGGTCCGACCGCCTGCGCCTGCTCGCTCAGCTCGAGCGCCGCGCGGGCGGCACTGACGGCGGGATCGTTGCGCTTGGCTTCCGGCACCATCGCGAGCGTCTGCCGCGCCTGCTCAAGGGCTCCGGTCCGCACGTAGCTGCGCGCGAGCCCCCCAAGGGCCGCAAGATTGCCGCTGTCCTGCGCCAGCACCTTGGCATAGAGGTCGGCTGCGCCCGCGGCGTCGCCTTTGGCGAGGGCGTCATCGGCGCTCTTCAAGAGATCCTTTTCCTCGCCGCCGATACGGTCCTTGGTCAGGCGCTCGATGAAGGCGACGACCTGGCTCTCCGGCAGCGCACCGAGGAAGCCGTCGACCGGCTGACCATTGACGAAAGCGAACACTGCGGGAATCGACTGGATACCGAGCTGTCCCGGGATCGAGGGGTGCTTGTCGATGTCCATCTTGACGAGCGTCACCTTGCCCTTGGCGGCACGAACCGCCTTCTCCAGCACCGGGCCGAGTTGTTTGCATGGGCCGCACCATTCGGCCCAGAAATCCACCAGGACCGGCTGGCGTTTGGATTCCTCGATTACGTCTTTGACGAAGGTCTGAGTGGTCGTGTCCTTGACCACGCCGCCCGCCGCTGGCGCCTCGCCGCTCTGCAACATCGTCATCCCGTTTGTCCTTCGTCCGCGCCGCCCACGCCGCACGGCGTGGGCGCTCAATTCACTCCCTACCACGCGCGGGCGAGCCCCGCCGCGCCGAAACCTGCGCCAATTAAATGGTGTTCAAGGGCACGTTTGCAATCAATAAACTCAATCCTGCGGCGATGGCTCTTGTTCCGCCGCCGGCGCGATTCGGGGCGCATGGCCCGTAGCCTCCAGGAACCGCAGCAGGTCGGCGCGCGCGATCGAGGTGGTCATGGTGTTGACCAGCGGGTGACAGTTGATGATCTCGTGCCGCATCAGGGTGGCATCGAGCACGATGCTGACGCGCCGGTCGCTGTCATTCATCGCCGCAAAAGGGGTAACCGCGCCGGGCTCGATGCCGAGCGTTGCGCGCAGGAGCTCGGCAGGTGCGAACGAAAGCCGGCCGGAGGCACAGAGTCGTCGATGCAGCGATCTGAGCTCGATCACCGCATCCTCGAGCGTCGTGACCAGAAAAAGCGCCCCCTTCTTGTCTTTGAGAAACAGGTTTTTGGTGTGGCCGCCTGGAATGGTGCCGCGCAATTCGCGTGATTGCTCGACGGTGAACAGCGGTGGATGCGTGACCGTCACGTGCGCGATGCTTAGCCGGTCGAGAAAGGCGAAGAGCTCGGAAGGAGTGGCAGCCATGGGAGAGCGCTCGCGGAGCGGATGGTGGGGATCGTGACGTGGAGGGCGCCGTGGCGCGCGGTATGGACGTGCAGGCGGGTCCATAATCGCCCGCGCGCTTCATGGACCGCGGACGTGCTTGCCACAAGAGGGCACGATGCGGGAGTAACGGTGAGGGATGGTTGCAAAGTCTCCGCCCTTTTGGCATAGGTGCTCGATCATCCGGCCGCTAGGGCGACCGGAATTCGGATGCGGGTGTAGCTCAGGGGTAGAGCACGACCTTGCCAAGGTCGGGGTCGAGGGTTCGAATCCCTTCGCCCGCTCCAATCACACACAATGAAAATGCCGAAAAATCGGCGCACTCGCTGCATTCCAGCGATGACGTTCTTGCCTCGATTGGCCTGAACAAGCCGCGAACCGTGCCCACGTGCCCGATCGAATTGGGCAAACGGCGGGCAAAACGTTCTCGCAAGGTTCCTGACGGCCCGCTGGACAAAAAGCGAAGCCCCGCGTCGGTGGGCGCCGAGCGCGGGGCGGATCGCAGAAATTCCAAATCACTTTCGCGCAAAATTTCTAGCAAACGATGCCCATCGACGCAAGAGTCTGATCGCTGGCTTTCTGTCTATGACGGCAGAATCCGTCTCGGGAGCATAGTTCGCAACGGCGACAAGTTCAGTGTGATCCTGCCGAACGGCGCCCTGTTCGGTAGCTTCAAGACTCTCAGGCAGGCCAGTGCCGCGATATCGACGGCGCAAGGGGGCGTGCGATGAGCGCCGCCCTGAGCCAATTAGAAAATGAGCGCCTGCGCCTTGATGGTGGCGTGCGGCACATCTGGCGAGAGGTCGTCGCCGGCCGAATGGACGAGGCCGAGCGTGATAGTCGCCTAGCTGATATTGAGGCGCAGCGTCATGCCTTGCGGGGCAAGACGTGCGGCGATCTTGCGGTTGCGGTTCCTGTTCCACATCAACGCAGTGGTGCGCGCGCAGTCGATCGCAGCCGACAGCGTCGCCTTGCCGCCGCGGGGCCGATGCCGCCTCGGCTCGCTGCCCGGTTTACGACGGGCCAGCTGGCTTGCCTTAACATCGTAGCGAATGAAGTCGCGGCCAAGGGTTCCTGCAGCCTCACCAACTCTGAGATAGCCCGCCGTGCTGGCGCTTGCCGTCGCACGGCAGTCGGTGCCGTCCGCGAGGCAGAGCTATTATGCATGGTTCGCGTCAAGAGGCGTCGGCTATCGGCCACGATGAACCTACCGAACATTGTAACCGTGATCGATAAGGAATGGTGGGGATGGCTTCAGCGCCGTGGGGCGTGGTCCCCGGCGCCTCGTAAGGGTGCAAGAAATTACGCACAAGCAGGCACAATACATAAAAAAGAAAGCTTTCGTCGCGTGGAGAGACCGCAAGAGGTCAGCCGAGGAAGCAAGTCTGCAAGATGGAGCGGAGATGGGTAGCAGCTAGTCGTTTTAATTTGATTCCGCGGCCCAAATCCACAGCGATTCCGCGCTGTGGCAAAATGAGGCTTGCGACAAAGCGCGGTGTTGAATTGGGGCGGCGTCGAATCGCTTTTCGACTGAGGATTGGCAGCGGTGAATCGCTACGACTCGACACATGCAAAAAAATAGCGACGCAGACGCAATATTGGACGGGAAGTCGGCAGCAGTGAATCACAGCGAGTTCGGGCGGTGCGACGCCATCGTGCGAAGCGTGCCACTTACGTACCCGGCAGCAGGTAGCGTGCCGCTTACGTACCCGGCAACAGGTAGCGTGCCGCTTACGTACCCGGCAGCAAGTCAACCTCTACCGTTGCAAATAGGCAACATTCAGGAATCGTTAGGACTCGAAATGACTGAATGGAATATAGAAAAAAACAGCGATGCAGACTCGCTATTGGCCGGGAAGCCGGCAACACCGCGCAGTTCGCGGCCATTGAGAAATTGGAAGCACGAGAAATTTGCGCGCTTGGTGGTCGAAGGGACTGAACCTGCCGAGGCGTATGTGCTCGCTGGGTTCCAGCGTCATCGTGCAAATCATCATCGATTGAGACACCGCGTGAAAGATCGGATCGATGTGTTGCGTCGCGAGCGCGAGACGGCAGCCCTGGCGGCCCGGGTGCCGATCAGCCAAGTAATCGAAGAGCTGGACCGCCGCGGGCTAGCGCGAATCGAAGATTTTTTTGAGCGCAACGCCGCCGGCATTCTCTCGGTTCGCAATCTCGAAAAAGTGCCGGTCGAGATCGCGCTCGCGCTCTTAAAAGCCTTAGGCGAAGGCTTCGGAATCCATGAAAAATGAATACTGAGAACAAGACTTATCGAGGGTCAACATCGCTGTTCGCCACGGCGGGCTTTACGTCAGTCATGGCGCGTCGCCGCGATCCGCCCGACGCGCTCGACTACTTCCCGACGCCGCCTTGGGCGACGCGCACGTTGTTTCGCTATGTGCTGCCAGCGCTCGGCGTCGAGACGATCGCGAGCGTGTGGGAGCCGGCGTGCGGCGAAGGCCATATGGCCGAAATCGTCACCGAGTTCGCTAGCGGTCAGGTCATCGCGTCCGATGTTTTCGATTACGGCTATGGCCAGGCGCCGGTCGACTTTGTGAATGATGAGCCTCTCGCGCGGCCGGAATGGATCATCACAAATCCGCCGTTTGTGGCGGCGTGCGAGTTCACATTGCGCGCGCGCGATCTCGCGAGTGAAGGCGTCGCCATGCTCGCGCGGACGACTTGGATCGAGAGCATCGGCCGATACGAAACGCTGTTCCGCGACTGCCCGCCTGCGCTCTATGCGCCTTTCGTTGAGCGCGTGCCTATGGTGAAGGGGCGATGGGACCCCGACGCCTCGACGGCGACCAGTTACGCGTGGTTCGTGTGGCTGAACGGCGCTTCTGGATCGACGCGGGTGTTCTGGATTCCGCCGGGCTGCCGTCGTGAGCTGGCGCGGGCTGATGATGTCGCGCGCTTCGCGGCATGGAGTCTTGCGCCGTCCGATGCGCCGTTGCTCGATCCTACATCCGTCGAGGTCTCTTCATCATGACCTCGCCACACATCACATTAGAGGTTTCAAACCCCGTCAATGTCGGTACCCCGACGGTGATTATTTTAGCGCTAATCAGTGTCGCGCGTAAAAGGAGTCTGAAATCAATGGGTTAGGTAAGCACTTGATTCACAATGAAGAATCGGCTATATAAAGTGCAATTCGGCTGCGGTCGAAGGGAGATCGCTTTGCGATCGCCGGGGGCTATAGGCCCCCGGGTTCGTTTTAGGGAAGCCACTTTCTCCCGTAGCCCTCGATGCGGCCCAACCAACTTCGATTATAGGTTTTCGCCCGCAGGATGCGGGCGAGTACCGTTCCGTAATCGTCTGGCTGCGCTACACCCAATTTCTCGAACTTGTAAGCGCGGTGTGCAGGATGGGCCAGCAAGTCCGCAATCTGCAATGCGGCTATATTTGCTTGCTTCGGCCGCAACTGTAATTCGCGTGAAATCAATCTTTTTTGAATGACCTCCGTCCTCACTTCGGTGCCATTCTTATAGAAGAAGCGAAAGGCTCGCCGCAGCTGGGCATCATGTTTGGGGCCGCGTGCTTCACCCATTACGTCGCCTATGTTGCCGGAATAATGCAGCCACAAGACGAAGCGTTCTAGGAGACACGTCAGAGCGTAATGGTAGGGATTGAATTGCCAGACTTTGTATTTTTTTAGGTGCTCTTGTTTGTCGATCGAAACGGTAAAAGCTGGCCTCGAAAGGCGGCCTACCAGTGCAGCAAAATCGGCGTTGAATTTGGCTCTAACTTCGCCATCCCTCAGAACCGCAAAGTCCCCTTTGGCGTCGATAATTTCCCGACGGTGCAGAATTACATTCTCCTTGCCAAAAACGTCAGTTTTCAATGTATTCAGTTGTTTGGTTGTGTCAGAATCGTGCCGGTCTTGTCGAATAACCAAGCCGGTGAGGCTGAGATAGCGTTGATTCGGATCTTTCTCAGCGGCCCGCAAATCGCCGTGGCCTGTTTCATCGAAGTAAAGGCGATATCGTTTCGAAGGGTGAACGAACAGTTCCATGGCCAAAAAGTCTTAAATCCAAAGATTTCCGCGAGACTGCTCGCGCGCTCGAATGCAACGAATCCGTTCCATCATCTTGAAAATGGACGCCCCGCGCTAACGAGAATAACGTTTATCGCGAGGCAAAAGCGGCGCGCACGAGCACAATCACCATTTACGTCTACTCATAAAGGTGGGCGGGGCCTGAGCAATGTCCGCTTTGGATCGCTTTTCGGACTCAAGTCGGACGTCGTGACATGTCCGAAAAGCCAAAAGGCGACATCACGCCGATTCATTCGATCACCTCGTCGGCACACAGCAGGAGCGTTGGCAAAATCGTCATGCCGATGGCGTTTGCTGTCCTCAGGTTGACGAGCAGCCCGAACTTGGTCGGTTGTTCGATCGGCAGGTCGGCCGGCTTCGTGCCGCGCAGGACCTTGTCGAAAAGGCTGACGACCTGCCGGTAACAGAGGCGAATTCGCGGTCCATAGGCGAGCAGCCCACCATCCTCCGCAATCTCGCCCCAACCAAAGCGTCTTCGGCCTGCAAAGATAAACCGTCTACGAATGAACCTAGACAGGTCGATGCGGCATTATTGGTGATTGCTGTGAGAATTGTCGCGCCGTAGTAAAGCGTCATCGCGTTTATGCGGGAGAGCAAGGCTGCAGCCACGATTCCTGCATTCCGCCAAGCACGACCATTGCAGCGATGTTACACCCGGCGGCGCGATCCTGATCATAGACATCTGAATGATGGCGTTTGGGGTGATTGCGCCGGATGTTCGAGCCCAGGAGCCGCCATTTGTGAAGCAGAACGGCCACACCGAAGGATTGATACGGAGAGTCCGACAGTCGCTCGGAGCAGTGACGCCCGCGGCATTTGGCATCGACCTGCCGAACGGGATCAGGGCGGGGATTTTTCTCGCTACTTACGTCATCTTCGAATGGGTTAGCTTCATTCACGAATATAAAGGCGTGCCGATCACGCCCTGGAATCCCGGGCTGGGTGTCGTATTCGCGCTGATGGTATTCGGCGGCAGCAGCTATGGCATCGTGCTGTTCGCTGGGGTGATCCTCGCAGAAATTCTAGTGCTTAAGAGCAAGCTGGAATTGCCGATCATTCTGAGTATCGCCACGATCATTGCGGTGGGCTACGGCTCGGTCGCGGCGGTCCTGCGAAAGCACTTCCGGATCGACATAGGTCTCAATCATTTATCGGATGTGCTCGTCCTGCTCTTTGCGGGGATTTCTGGTGCAATCCTCGTCGCGCTCATGCTTTCGATGCTCTTGCTGATGGAAGCAGATATCGATTTAAGCGATGTCCTCATCACGTTCGTGCCGCTTCTCGTCGGGGACGCCATTGGAATCGCCGTAATAACACCGCTGATGCTACGTCTCGTCTTGAATCCCGGCAGATCGCCAATTCGATTTTCGCACACGCTCGTACCCGAGATTTTGTTGTACGTTTTGTTCATGACCATTGCGCTCTGGATTATCGTCGGAACTGAGGGCGCAGATGGCTTCAAGTTCTTCT
>DATNNX010000213.1:0-5125 GCA_035601615.1 Xanthobacteraceae bacterium | reverse complement strand
GAGTTCCGATCACCCCTGGAAATTCGTGCCGTTCTCGCTGATCGCCTTCCAGGTCGGTCGCATGCTCGGCCGCAAGATCGCGGCCAGCCCGACCGGCAACCGGTTCGCCATTCCGGTGAACCTGTTCGACGCGATGCGCGTGGTCTTGAGCAAGGCGCCACCATGTCCGGATAGGAGCCTTCCATGACCGAGCGCCTCAACCTCGGCCAGACCGCATTGCTGTCGCGCGCGTATCCATTCGTGGCGGTCGCGTTTGCGCTGACGCCCGTGCTCGGCAGCGCTGGTGTTCGTCGAGCCGCTCTCGGCGCATCTCCAGGTCGGAATCGCGGTGATCGCCTGCGGCCTTGTGCGTGATGTGGGTTGATGAAACATGACCGGCCGGATTCGCAATCCCTGGGTCGTTGTCGCGGCGTACAATGAAGCGCCGATGGTCGGCAGCGTCGTGTCCGGGATCCGCCGTGCCGGATACGCGGTCGTCGTGGTCGATGACGGCTCCGACGACCGCACCGGCGACCTCGCGTTGCTCGCAGGCGCGGTCGTCGTCCGGCATCCGATCAACCTCGGACAGGGCGCGGCGCTGCAGACGGGCATAGACTACGCCCTCGAGCAGCGTGCAGATGCGCTCGTCACGTTCGACGCCGACGGCCAGCATTCCCCCGCGGCCATCGCGGCGCTGCTCGCGGCGATCGAGCAGCCCGGCATCGATTTCGCGCTCGGCAGCCGCTTTCTCACCGGCGCGACCGCAAATCTGCCGATGTCGCGCCGCATCCTGCTCAGCGCCGCGCTCTGGTTCACGCGCGCGAGCACCGGACTGCCGGTCACCGATACCCACAATGGACTACGGGCGATGACCGCGCGCGGCGCCCGCGCGATCTCCCTGCGACAGTATCGAATGGCGCACGCGTCCGAGATCCTGCACCAGATCGCGCAGAGCCGCCTGCGCTTTGTCGAGGTGCCGGTGAACATCGAGTACAGCGTCTATTCCCTGGGCAAGGGTCAACGCATCACCGATGCGCTGACCATCCTGATCGATCTGTTTGCGCGGAGGCTCTACCGATGATCGCGCAGCTGTTGCTGACAGCCCTTCTGACGTTGGTTCTGGTCTACGCTTGGTCAGCGCATCGGACGGTGCCGATCATCGGCCTGCTCGCGAGCGGCGCTGCGCTCGCCGGCCTCTACTTCGTCTGGGTGCAGGAGCACGCCACAGCACTTGCGGCCCTCGTGGGAATCGGCCGCGGCTCCGACCTCATCGTCTACATCTGGGTCGTGATCAGCTTGCTCATCATGCTCAACTTGCATCTCAAGCTGCGGCTCCAGCTCGACATGATCACGCGGCTGGCGCGCGCCGTGGCGCTCGATCGCGCCAAGGAGAGTCGGCGTGAGACAGGCCCCCCACGAAAGCGTCGCCCGGTCATGTTGGGCCGAAAGCCCGAGGTGCCCCCGATCGAATTGCAGGCGAAGAAGTAGATGCCATTGCCAAGTCCCGCCGGGACTTGTCGTCACTCACCGAGCCCGCGACGATTGGCGTAGATCTGGGCGAAGGAGCGGCCAAATCGCTTGACCTCATCAACCAGTACGGCCGTCGTGCCATCGGCACAAGGCCAGCGCTCGGTGGCGATCAGGTAGTCGGCCTTGTCCACATGTGTTTCGACAATCCAGTTGCGACGAAACATCACGCCGGCCAGATTCTCGCGCCAGGCCAGGCAGACCAGCACGCGCGGCGGATCGCCCGCGAACCGGCCTTCGGCGTCAATTCGATCCTCGAGGCGGCGCAGCGCCTCGGGAGCCGCCATACTCCAATAGTCGAGGTCGAAGCGGCCGTACGCGCCGGCGACGCCGCCGGCCAGACTGTTCATTGCGATATATTCGAGCGGATGCAGGATGACGAGCGTCACCACGATGGCGGCCGTGTGCGCGACCCCGAGGGCCGCGGGCACAATCGGGAGGCGTCGCAAGAACGGCAAGAGGCTCGTGAGCCCGCGCGCGGCCACGATGGCGAGCATTGGGATCACGAACAATACGTGCCGGACACCGTCATAGAGCGTCGAGCCCTGCAGGATGAGCACTCCGATAGGCCCGAACGCCGCCACACTGACGAGCAGCACTGCGCGCGATCCTGCGAGCTCGGCCGCCATTGGTCGCAGTCCCACGACGCCCGACCGACGCAGGGCGCCGAGGGTGGCGCGGGTCCACGACGCTGCAGCGCCGATCCAGATCGCCATCCCGAGCAACAGCAACGCCAAAAAGCCCTCGGGCAGACGCGCCAGGAGCTGTCCGGGGATGTACCAGGCGGGCACGTTATCGGTGAATGTGAGCCGGCCCCAGTTCTGGAATTCGAACGAGGTGTCGAGCGTATCAAAGTGCCGATAGGCCTCGAGGAATTGCGTGAGCGGATTTCCAATCTGCAACCACGGCCAGAGCGCAATCGCTGTCAGCCAGGCGATGAGGATGACGAGCAGCGTATGCAAGGCGATCTGGCGCAATTGGCCATAGCCCGCGCGGCCATGGCGCAGCAGCGCCTCGAGCGCGCACAGGCTCATGCCGCCGACGAGGTAGGCGTGCGTGATCACCCCGCCGGTGCGCGTCGCGATGGCGAGGCCGGTGGCAAGGCCTGTCACAAGGGTCAGACGCCAGCTCGGCACCACCTGCCGCACCATCAGGACGATCGCGAGGGTCGACCAGCTCATGGCGAACAGGAACGGCACGTCGATAGGGGCGAAGAACAGGTTGCCGCACAGGTAGCCGGTCAGCAGGCACAGGGTGAGCGCCGTCAACCCAGCCCAGTGCCCGACCGTGAGCCGTGCCATCGGCACGACAGCGGCGAGCCCAGCGAGGCCGAGCAGGAAGCTCATGGCGTGCCGGACCGTGATCGGGTTCGCGAGCTCAAGCGACTGCACGGCCGCGACGAGCACCTGAAACCACGGTCCATACATCCACAGATACTCTTCGACCGTCTCGAACTGAGACCGGTCAGCAAAGGCGCTCTTGTACCAGGCAAGCGCCTTGGGGCCGTACTCGTCGGTGTTGAATTCGTCGGTGGACAGCCCGTAATCCGCGGCGGTCGCAAGCCCGATGACCAAGGCCACGCCCAGCACAAGTAGCACGAGCAACGTCTCGGCATGGCGAGCGGCAAATGCGAGGCCGAGTTTCGGCCTCGCAAACCCCGAGTCGATGCCATCTACCCGTTCAAGCGCCATGCATTGTCCTCAACTGGTTGCATGGCAACGCGCTGGTGCCGTCCGGAATGTGGTGGGAATTCGCGCCGCGGAATCGCCAGCCGCTTGAAGCTATCTGGTGAGGGGACGAGGTCACTTGGCTGATCGATGGGCGCGGTGGCGAGCGTTTGCCAGCCGTCGACCTTGCGCATGTTGATCTGGCTTTAGGCGAGAGCATCCGCGGTACGCCTTAACCTGGGCACCAGACTGTCCCGATGTCGGGTTCGGGGTCAAACTGAGAAGTCGGGACTTGCCTTCAAGAACGGACATCGTCAGTCCGGCTTGTCAGGTCCGAAAAGTGCCCCAGCGGAAGCCAAGCCCTCCCTCGGCCTGATCCGGCACATCGCGAGCGCAGGACTGCCCCTAGCGAGAGCTTCCGCCTTGGGGCTCGAAGCAAACTAAGGGGCGCCTTCCATTCGGCCTATCCACCTTGCGGCCCGCTGCGATTGACGCACCGCTGCGCGCGGCTCGCGACGGCGCGTGCCATTGCCGAAGAATGCCGCCCGGCTATTTTTTTTGCCGCTTGCCGTTTTAGTCGCAGCGGCGCTCTCTTCGCGTCATGCTGCGGCCGTCCTCCCTTTCCACGGTGGTCGTCACCGTGCGGCAGCGCTCTCCCGGGCCGACTCTGACGCCGCCCGGACCGATGCCAACCGTGACGTCGCGGTCGCGACGTTCCCGGTAGTAATCGTCGCGATAATAGCGGTCGCGGTCCGGTCCGACCTGAACGTCGACGCCTTGGGCCATCTTGACGCTTTGGGCCTTGGCTGGAGCGAGGAGCGGGGCAGTGGCCAGCACCGCTGCGGCTGTTGCGACGGCAAGAGTGATCTTCATCATGAGCGAATCCTCCTTGGGTACAAACAACGAGCACGAACACTGAGGGTTCCACCGGGCCAATCCAGCACCACGCCGCGCGGCTAGCGCAGTTCAGACCGGCAATGGCCGACTGTCCCCGAACGGATCGCTAGCGGGACTTGTCTTTCGCGGCGCCTGTCGGGCTGGTCGAACCCGTCGTCTGGTCGCTTTCCGGCCGGCCCGGAGGATGGGCAGAAGCGCCCGGCTTGTCTTGATCGGCCACGTATCCGAACTCTCCAGAGTTCCGAGTCTTGATTCCCTTATCGGCGTCACGCTGCATCTGCTCGTTGGGCTCGCTAGTCTTGAGCCCTTTGTCTACATCACTGTGCATCTGCTCCCGAGTTTGCTCACTAGGTGCGGCCTGTTGCTGTTGTGCCGTCGCAGGGAAGGCGATCGCGCTTCCGGCAACGACAATCATCGCGAGAATAGAGGTTCGTCGCATGGCTTTCCTCCAGGCGGTTGCCCCCGGTGCTGTAACGCGCAAGATGCCGAACATTTCCTAAAGACGCCCTATCCGACCCATAGGGGGCGTCGAATCCTTAGCAAATGCGAGGCTCTAACCGGCCCATGGGAAAACTTACTGTATTCGGGAGAATTCGGGTTGCCGCGGCAAGATAGGTGAAGGCCGACCACACTGCGACCGCCTGGTCGAGCTGCTTCGGATCGATCTTGTCGAGCGTGTCGTCTGCGGTGTGATGGGTGTCGAAGTAATCGAGCCCGTCTTGGCGCAGTGATACCGCCGGCACGCCGGCTTTCTGTAGTTCACGGATGTCGTCCCCGCCGCCGAGGGCTGGCCGGCGATCGACGTTAGCGCCGAGCGGCGCAATGATCCGCTCTAGCGTGTGGCCGAAATCACTGCCGGCGGCGGCGCCTGGAAGCTGCACAGAATAGACATTCCGCGCCCCGAAATCTGCCTCGCCGGCCACCACGATCTTACCGGTTTCTCCTTCGTGGGCTTGGGCATAGGCGGCGCCGCTGAAGTTCATCTCCTCGGCGCCGAACAGGACGACACGGATCGTGCGGCTAGGACGCTGCGGCAGGCCGGCAATCAGCCGGGC
>DATNNX010000212.1:0-3296 GCA_035601615.1 Xanthobacteraceae bacterium | reverse complement strand
CTTGCTCTGGGCTCTGCTCGGTGTGCTCTACATCATTGCCGGCTTCGTCACGTTCGAGAATCCGCTTCTTGCCGCTGCACTGCTCACCCTCATTCTCGGGGCCTCACTTGTAGCCTCGGGCATCATGCGGATCATCCTTGCTTTCAGCATGAAGCGGGAAACGCCCTGGATCTTGGTGCTGGTGTCCGCGGTGATTACGCTGCTGCTCGGCCTCTTGATCTTGGCGCACTGGCCGGTCTCGAGCCTCTATATTCTCGGCGTGTTCCTCGGCATCGATCTGATCATGGCCGGCGCAGGCTGGATCGGATTGGGCTTCGGCCTGCGTCGCGCTCGTTGAAGATTGAGCTGGCGGAATGCGCGCGATGCGGTCGTCTTGATCGACGACAAAGATGTACCCCATGCGCTGGATCTACCTCGCCGACATCATTCTGTTTGCCGCTGCGATGATCGTTTTCGCACCGCTTCGAGATCGTCGTCGTCTCTTTCCTAGGCCCCAACCGTCTACCCCTCGAGCGGCTGGTTGGCGTCCCCTACCTCCGGGAGGGGCAGGGACGGGCTGCAGCCTGTTTGCGCTGCCGGTGAATCGTACGAAGGGTTGAAAAGAGGCGCAATGGGCTCGACCTGAATCAGCGTCGTTTCATCTCCGACCAAAGAGGGTGACGATGGACGAAACAGTGCGCCAACCGGTTCCGGTCGACCTCGCTTTGCAGGGCGGCGGCTCGCACGGTGCGTTCACTTGGGGTGTCCTCGATCGACTGATCGAGGAGCAATGGCTGCGGATCGAGGCGATCTCCGGCACGTCGGCAGGCGCGATGAATGCAGCCTTGGTGGCGGATGGATGGGCACAAGGCGGGGCGGAAGGCGCCCGCGCAGCTCTCGAGACGTATTGGCGGCGCGTGTCGCAGGCTGCGGCGTTCAGCCCGCTGCAGCGCTCGCCGCTCGACCGGCTGATGGGCCGCTGGACGCTCGACAGCTCTCCCGCTTATGTCGCCATGGACCTGATGACGCGCGTGCTCTCGCCCTATAGTCTCAATCCGTTCGGGCTCAATCCGTTACGCACCATCCTTGGCGAAATCATCGATTTCGACCGGCTTGCGCGCGCGCCGATCTTGCTGTTCATCACCGCGACCAACGTGCGGACCGGCCGCGGTCGTGTCTTCCGCAACGGGGAAATCACGGCCGACGTCCTTCTCGCCTCGGCTTGTCTGCCGACCATGTTCCAGGCGATCGAGATCGACGGCGAGTCCTATTGGGATGGCGGCTATGCCGGCAATCCGACCCTCACACCGCTGGTGCGCGAGAGCGACGCACACGACACCATCCTGGTGCAGATCAATCCGCGCGAACGGCCGGAGCCGCCGCGCACGGCAAACGAGATCCTCAACCGGCTCAACGAGATTTCCTTCAACTCACCGTTGATGAAGGAATTGCGCATGATCGCGCTGCTGCGTCAGGTGGCGGATCCCGGACACGGCGAGGGCGCGCGCTGGGCCGGCATGCGCACGCACAGCATCTGGACTGACAAGCTCGCCGACTTCGGCGCCTCCTCGAAACTCAATGCCGAGTGGAGTTTCGTGGGCATGTTGAAGGAGGAAGGGCGCCGCTGCGCCGACGCGTTCCTCGCCGCGCATGGCGAGGATCTCGGCCAGCGCTCCACCGCCGACCTCGACGTGCTGCTGGCAGAGTGCTGAGCGATGACGCTTGTGGGCCTCGCTGGCATCCTGCTCGGGCTTGGCCTTCTGATCTGGCTTGCCTTCCGCGGCTGGAGCGTGCTGGTGCTCGCGCCGCTGGCAGCGCTGATTGCAGCCCTCATGGCCGGTGAGCCGCTGCTCGCGCACTGGACGCAGACCTTCATGGGCGGCGCGGCCGGGTTTCTGGCGCAGTTCTTTCCGTTGTTCCTGCTCGGCGCGCTGTTCGGAAAGCTGATGGAGGACTCAGGCTCAGTCAGCGCGATTGCAGCCTTCGTGACGCAAAAGCTCGGCACGCGGCGCGCGGTGCTGGCGGTGGTGCTAGCCGGCGCGCTCGTTACCTATGGCGGTGTCAGCCTGTTCGTCGCCTTCTTCGTGCTGGCCCCGATGGCGCAGGAGCTGTTTCGCGCGGCCGGCATTCCGCGGCGGCTGATGCCGGCGGCGATCGTGCTCGGTACCTCGACCTTCACCATGTCCGCGCTGCCCGGCACGCCGTCGATTCAGAACGCGATCCCAATGCCGTTCTTCGGCACCACGCCGTTCGCCGCGCCCGGCCTCGGCCTTCTGGCGTCGCTGATCATGCTCGGCTTCGGGCTATGGTGGCTCAATCGCGAGGAGGCAAAAGCAAGGGCAAGCGGCGAAGGCTTCGGCGACGGCACACCCATGCCGACCGAGCGGCTGGCCGCGGACGAGGTGCTGCGTGAGCGCGCCACCACCGCGCGCGAATTCGATCCGGCCGAGATCGCGCATGGCGCCATGACGGACATCGCCCCACCGGTCACGCGCGCCGCGCTGCCGCTTGTGGTCGTGATCATCGTCAATCTCGCGATGTCGCTTGTCATCATACCGGCACTAGACACGCATTATCTGGCCGAGGCGCGTTTCGGCGAGACTTCGCTTGCCGCGGTCGGCGGCGTGTGGGCAGTGATCAGCGCGCTCGCTTGTGCCATCGTTACGGTGCTTGCGGCAAGCTACCGACGATTGCCGGCGTTGCGCGCGACCATCGATGCCGGCGCCAACGCCTCAGTGCTGCCGGCGGTGAGCGTGGCAAGCCTGGTCGGCTTCGGCGCCGTTGTGGCGGCGATGCCGGCCTTCGCGGTCGTGCGCGACGCCGTGCTCGGCATCGGCGGCGGACCGTTGGTGTCGCTCGCGGTCGCGACCAACGTGCTCGCCGCCCTCACCGGTTCGGCGTCAGGCGGGCTGACCATCGCGCTCGACGCACTTGGGGCCACCTACATGACCCGCGCGGCGGAAGTCGGCCTCGATCCCGCGCTGCTGCACCGCGTGGCGGTGATTGGCTCGGGCACGCTCGATAGCCTGCCGCACAATGGAGCAGTGGTCACATTGCTCGCGGTCTGCGGATCGACGCACCGGGACAGCTATCGCGACATCGTTGTGGTCGGCATCATCGGTGCCCTGGTGGCGCTTGCCGCCGTCATCGCACTCGGCTCCGTGGCGGGTTCGTTCTGAGCCATCGTGCGCGGACGCCAAAATAGCGGAGAACATTCGAACGCGAGCACCGCGAAAAAGGAGGAGACAATGGCACGGAAAATAGTTGAACGTCGGACGGTTCTTAAGGGTGGCGCAGCTGCTTTAGGGATGTTGGGG
>DATNNX010000211.1:0-15346 GCA_035601615.1 Xanthobacteraceae bacterium | reverse complement strand
ATGGGATTGGTGGGGGTCAGCGGCTTTTCCTATCTCGTGAATTGGGATGCGGCTTTCAAGATCGTCGGTCACACGTCGATGCGCACGGTGACCGATTACACCTTCGGTGTCATCCCGATGTTCCTGCTCATGGGAGCATTCGTCACCAATTCCGGCATGAGCCGCGAGCTGTTCCGGGCGGCGAACGGCTTTCTCGGCCATCGCCGCGGCGGGCTCGGCGTTGCGACGATCGCGGCGTGCGGCGGTTTTGCGGCGATCTCCGGCTCCTCGGTCGCGACCGCCGCGACGTTTTCCACCGTCGCCTATCCGGAGATGCGGCGCTATGGCTATCCGCAGTCGTTTGCCGCCGGCGTGATCGCCGCCGGAGGGACGCTGGGAGCCATGCTGCCGCCTTCGACGGTTCTCGCCGTCTACGGCATCATCACCGAGCAAGACATCGGCAAGCTGTTCATCGCCGGCATCATTCCCGGCATTCTCGCCGTCTCCATGTACATGACCACGGTCGCCGTCATCGTCTGGGCGCGGCCTAAATATCTGCCGGCTGGCCCACGCAGCGATTGGCCGGAGCGGCTCAAGGGCCTGCGCGACATCTGGGCAACTCTGTTGCTGTTCTTTTTCGTCATCGGCGGCCTTTACGGTGGCCTGTTCACACCCACGGAGGCCGGCGGCATGGGCGCGGGCGGCGCATTTTTGATCGGCGTCCTGCGCGGCCGGCTCACTCGCACCGACATTCGTCGCTCGCTGCTGCAGGCGACCCGCACCGCCGCCGCCGTGTTCACGGTTCTCATCGGTGCGCTGCTGTTCGGCTATTTCCTAACCATCACCCAGACGCCCCAGAAAGTGACTGCATTCCTCACCGGGCTGGGCGTGGGACGCTACGGGGTGCTGGCGCTGATCATGCTGATGTATCTCGTGCTTGGATGCCTCATGGATGCGCTTGCCATGGTCATTCTGACGGTGCCGATCATCTTTCCCGTGATCAAGGAACTGGGGTTCGACCCGATCTGGTTCGGCGTCATCATCGTCATGACCGTGGAGCTTGGGCTCATTCATCCGCCCGTCGGGATGGTCGTATTCGTCATAAAGAGCGTGATCCAGGACATCAATTTCTCGACGATTTTCGCCGGCGTCTTGCCCTTCATCGCGACGGACCTCATCCGGCTGGCAATCCTGATCACCTTCCCCATGATCGCGTTGTGGCTTCCCTCGCGCATGTGAACGGAAATCCTCGCGCCAGATTAGGCCAGCGAGCGCGCGGACTTGTTCAGTGACGAGATGTGATGCAGTCGGCGTGGTGCGGACCTCTTGAAATCGGTCACGCGATCGAGGACTGTCACCGCTTCGACCAGGAGTGAGCGAAATGTCCGATCGAAGACACGCCTTGCGCTGGATTGTCGGCAGCCTTTCAGCAATAGCACTCCTCGTTCCGGCCGTTGCCGGCGCGGCGCAAGCGACGGGCAAAACCATTAGACGAGATCCCCTGGGCTGCGGCTGCAACTGCAGTTGCGTGGCCAATGCCATGTTCAAAAGCAAGAAGCATGCAGTGACCTGGGCCAGGGCGTATTACGAGACATGCGGCTGCGGATAAGCTTCTCGATGAAAGCACGTGCTGCGAGCCTGGCGCGGGTGTCGAGCCGCGCGATCATTGCGCTTGTTGTCCTGCTCGCAGCCTTTGCGCCGAGCGCATGGTCGCAGACGGGAGCGATCAAGATCGTCGTTCCCTATACGCCGGGCAGCGGTCCCGACATCCTTTCGCGCCTGATGGTGGAGCAGATCGGACGCACGCAAGGAGCGACGGTGGTCGTCGAAAATCGTCCCGGCGGCGGCACGGTGATCGGCACCGAGGCGGTCGAGCGCGCCGCACCCGACGGGCACACGGTTCTGCTGGTGGGAAATTCGTTTGTGATCAACCCGCCGCTCAAGCGAGCGAACTACGACCCGACGAGGAGTTTCGAGCCGGTTTGCTATCTCGCCGCGACACCCATGGTGCTCGTGGTCCTGGGCTCCTCGCCTTATCGCACGCTCGACGATCTGATCGCCGCGGCGCGCGCCAAACCTGGCGAGCTTGCGTTTGCGAGCGGCGGGCCTGGCTCCTCGCTGCACGTCGCCATCGAGGTGCTCAAGCGTGCGGCTAACATCAACGTGACTTACGTGCCCTATGGCGGCAACGCGCCGGCGATCACCGCGCTGATGGGCAACCATGTGGCGGCGGTATGGGCCGATTATCCCACCGTCGTGTCGCAGCTCAAAGCGGGCACGCTGCGCGGGCTGGTCACCACCTCGCGCGCGCGGGTCGAGACGCTGCCGGATGTGCCCACGCTCGGCGAGACCGGGATTAGCAACTACGAAGCGGACATCTTCTATGGCGTCGTCGCGCCGGCGAAGACGCCGCCCGAGATACTCAATCGGCTCTCCGGTTTCTTCAGCAGCGCGGTCAAGGCCTCCGACATGCCGCCCAAGCTGGCCGAGCAGGGCCTGTTTCCTGTCGGAATGTGCGGCGCGGAATTCGGTGCCTACCTGCGGCGGCAAGTCGACGAATACAGCCGCATCATTCGCGAGGCCGATATCACGGTCAAATAGCGCGAGGCGCATGCCCGCCGGCCGACTGCAGCGCGCGTGATAGCATTCGCCCGCGCGCCGATATAGAAACGGCGTCGCGCGAAGGCGGAGCGATGGAACGACGGGTCTGCAGCGCACTACCTCGCGCTGCGCTGCGGGCCGGGATACGCCCCAACCCGGAGGACCGCAGATGCGGATCGATGCGTATACGCACTTTTTCCCGAAAAAATTCTTCGAAAAGATGCAGGAGGTCGCCAGCGACTATAAGGACATGGGCAAGCGCGTGCGCTCGCTGCCGGCGCTGTTCGATCTCGACCATCGCAAGAAGATGGTCGACCGCTTCAAGGACTATCAGCAGATCCTTTCCTACCCACAGCCGCCGGTCGAAACGTTCGCCAAAAGCCCGGCGCAGATCGACGAGCTCATCCGCATCATCAACGACGGCTTTGCCGAATTGTGTGCGAAGGAGCGCGCCCATTTCCCGGGCTGGGTCGCGCAAATATCGCTCGATGCGGCCGATGCCGGCGTGCGCGAGGCGGAGCGCGCGATCAACGAACTCGGCGCGCTCGGCGTGCAGATCTACACGAACGTTGCCGGCAAGCCGATCGACCGCCCGCAATACCTGCCGTTCTGGAAAAAAATGAACGAGCTGGGCAAGCCGATCTGGATCCATCCGGCCCGCGGCGCCAACATGCCGGATTACATCGACGAAAAGAAATCGCTCTATGAGATCTGGTGGACCTTCGGCTGGTCGTACGAGACGGCCGCCGCCATGGCGCGCCTGGTGTTTTCGAAGATCATGGACAATCATCCCAATCTCAAGATCATCACCCACCATTTCGGCGGCATCGTGCCGATGCTCGAGGGCCGCATCGGCCCGGGTTGGGACGTGCTGGGCTCGCGCACCAGCGACGAAGACTACGTCTCGCTCCGCAAGAGCCTCAAGAAACGGCCGCTCGACTATTTCAAGCAGGACTTCTACGCCGATACCGCCGTATTCGGCGGCAAGCCCGCCACCAAATGCGGGCTGGAATTCTTTCCGTTGGAGAAGATCGTGTTCGCGTCCGACTGCCCGTTCGATCCGGAAGGGGGCACGATGTATCCCCGGCTGACACTCGAGATCCTCGATTCGCTCAACATTCCCAAGGCCGACCGCGAGAAGATCGATTATAAGAATCTGGAAGCCGTGACGGGACGGAAGCTGGTGCATTAGTTTCAATGCGCACCGGACAGAGGTAGGGTGGGCAAAGGCGTCTTGCGCGTTCGCGCGTGGGCAAAATCGCACGACGCCTTTGCCCACGCGGTGCCAATACGGACTGCGATTTTGCCCACCCTAGTCCAATCGGCGGCGGGCCCTCGAAACGACAAATCAGAAAGAGGAATGCCATGATTTTCTCCCGCCGCCGCTTGCTGCAGCTCGCCGGCGCGGCCGGCGCGCTTTCCGCCGTGCCGGGCCGCGCGAGCGCGCAAGCCTATCCGGCGCGACCGCTGCGCTGGGTGGTCGGCTTTCCGCCCGGCGGCGGGGCTGACATCGTATCGCGCATTATGGCGCCGTGGCTCGCGGAGCGGCTCGGCCAACCCGTCGTGGTCGAAAACAAGCCGGGAGCGAGCAGCAACATCTCGGTCCAGACCGTGGCCACTTCGGCGCCCGACGGCTACACGCTGCTGTTCGTCCCGGCCTCGGCGGCCGTGAACGTGACGCTGTTCGACAACCTTCCCTTCAACCTGCTGCGAGACATCGCGCCCGTCTCCGGGCTCATCGACTTTCCGCTGGTGATGGTGGCCAACCCGTCCATTCCGGCAAAGACGGTCGCCGAACTCATCGCCTACGCCAAGGCGAACCCCGGCAAGATCAGCATCGGCTCGTTCGGCACCGGCTCGACCTCGCACGTTGCCGGCGAGCTGTTCAAGATGATGGCCGGCATCGACATGATCCACGTGCCCTATCGCGGCGGAGCGCCCATGGTCGCCGACCTCATCGGCGGGCAAGTGCAGGTTGCGATCGACGTCTTGACCGGCTCGCTCGCGCATATCCGATCGGGCTCGCTGCGCGCTTTGGGCATGGGCGGCAAGAACCGATCCGACGTGCTCCCGGACGTGCCGACGATTGCCGAGACGGTCGCAGGCTACGAGGCCAACTCCTGGTGCGGGGTCGGTGTGCCGCGCGGCTCGCCACCCGAAGTCATCGAACGGCTCAACCGCGAGATCAATGCGGGACTCATGAACCCAACCATCAAGGCGCGGCTCGCCGGCGTGGCCACTACGCCCATCTTGTTCACGCCCGCCGAGTTCGGGGCCTACATGGCGGCCGAGGTCGACAAATGGGGCAAGGTGATCAGGTCGTCGGGTATCAGGCCGGAGTCATCAGGCGGCTGACCCGAACGTCCCACCGTATTACCGCTGGCGCTCGTCGCCGCGTGCGATCCAGCCGGCGATGGCCGGCCACACGCTTGTGGCTATCTTACAAGCCGTACCATGAATCTCGCCGCGCCATCTGCTAGCGTCGCGACCCATGGATGCCGCGCGTCCGATCATTCCATCCGGTTTTGAATCCGCTTCCTCCGGCGAGGGCGCCCCGCGCGCCACGCCGGTGATGGAGCAATATATCGAGATCAAGGCCGCCAATCCGGATTGTCTGCTGTTCTACCGGATGGGCGATTTCTACGAGCTTTTTTTCGAGGACGCCGAGGTCGCCGCGCGCGCGCTCGGCATCGTGCTTACCAAGCGCGGCAAGCATCTCGGCCGCGACATCCCGATGTGCGGCGTGCCGATCCACCGCGCCGACGAGTATCTCAACCGGCTTATCGCGCTCGGCCACCGCGTGGCGGTCTGCGAGCAGCTCGAGGATCCCGCCGAGGCAAAGAAGCGCGGCGGCAAGAGCGTGGTGCGGCGTGACGTTATCCGCGTCGTCACGCCCGGCACGCTCACCGAGGACACGCTGCTCAACGCCAAGCGCAACAATTATCTGCTCGCGATCGCCCGCGCGCGCGCGTCAGTCGCGGACGAGAGCCGCTTCGCCTTGGCCTGGATCGATATTTCTACCGGCGAGTTCCGCATCGCGGAACGCGACCGCGCGGGGCTTGCTGCCGAGATCGCCCGGCTCGAGCCCGGCGAGATCATCGTGTCGGACGCGCTCTACGGCGATCCTGCGCTTGCCCCTTATCTGCGCTCGCTGCCCGCGGTGACGCCGCTCCCCCGCGACGTGTTCGACGCGGCAACCGCAGAGCGGCGGCTCGCGGTCTATTTTGGCCTCGCCACGACCGAAAGCTTCGGCACGCTGTCGCGGCTCGAGCTCACGGCGGCTGCCGCCTGCATCAGCTATGTCGAGCGCACCCAGCTCGGAGGGCGCCCGCCGCTCTCGCCCCCCGTGCGCGAGGCGCAAGGGGCGACGCTTGCAATCGACCAGGCGACGCGCAGCAATCTCGAACTCGCGCGCACACTCTCGGGCGAGCGCCACGGCTCATTGCTCGCCGCCGTCGACCGCACCGTCACGGCTGCGGGCTCGCGGCTGCTCGCCCAGCGCCTTGCTGCACCACTCACCGACCCCGCCGCGATCGAGCGGCGCCAGGACGCGGTCGAATTTTTTGTGACGGATGCGCAGGCGCGCGCTGAGCTGCGCGCCCGGCTTGCGGCGGCGCCCGACCTCGCGCGCGCATTGGCGCGGCTCGTCCTTGGCCGCGGCGGCCCGCGCGACCTCGCCGCCATCCGCGACGGAATCATCGCGGCCGCCGGGATTGCTGCAGAGCTGGAGAAACGCGGCGAGCTCCCCGCCGACATTGCGCAGTCCGCGCGCGCACTGCGCCGTCTCGATCCGGCGCTCGCGCACGAGCTCGGCGCGGCCCTGGCCGAGGAGCTTCCCCACCTCAAGCGCGAGGGCGGCTTCGTGCGCGCGGGCTTTGACGCCGCGCTCGACGAGGCGCGCGCGCTGCGCGACGAATCCCGCCGCGTGATCGCCGCGCTGCAGGCGCGCTACGCCGATGTGACGTCGGTGCGCGCGCTGAAGATCCGCCATAACAACGTGCTCGGCTATTTCGTCGAGGTGACGGCGCAGCACGGCGAGCGATTGATGGCACCGCCCCTCAACACCACCTTCATCCATCGCCAGACGCTCGCCGGACAGGTCCGCTTCACCACCACCGAGCTGGGCGAGCTCGAAGCCAAGATCGCCAGCGCAGCGGAGCGCGCGCTCGCCATCGAGCTCGAGACGTTCGAGAGACTTGCGGCGGCGGTGACCGCAGCAGCCTCGGCGATCAAGGAGGCCGCCGAGGCGCTCGCCGTCCTCGATGTCGCGGCAGCCTTGTCGCAGTTGGCGGTCGAGCGCCACTACGTGCGGCCGCTGATCGACGCCTCACTCGATTTCATCATTGAGGGCGGACGCCATCCGGTAGTGGAGCAGGCGCTCACCAGCGATGGAGCCCCGTTCGTAGCGAACGATTGCGACCTCTCCCCGCCTCCCTCGATGGCGAGCGGCCGCATCTATCTCGTCACCGGGCCGAACATGGCGGGCAAGTCGACCTACCTGCGTCAGAACGCGCTTATTGCGATTCTGGCGCAGATGGGAAGCTTCGTGCCGGCGCGGCGCGCCAAGATCGGCGCGGTCGACCGGCTATTCTCGCGCGTGGGCGCGGCGGACGATATCGCGCGCGGGCGCTCGACCTTCATGGTCGAGATGGTGGAGACCGCGGCCATCCTCAATCAGGCGAGCGAGCGGGCGCTCGTCATCCTCGATGAGATCGGCCGCGGCACTGCGACCTTCGATGGTCTCTCCATCGCGTGGGCCACCATCGAGCATCTGCACGAGACGAACCGCTGCCGCGCATTGTTCGCCACCCACTTCCACGAACTTACGGCGCTCGCGGCACGCCTGCCGCGCCTGTTCAACGCCACGGTGCGGGTGAAGGAATGGGAGGGCGAGGTCGTGTTCCTGCACGAGGTGGTGCCAGGAGCGGCCGATCGCAGTTATGGCATCCAAGTGGCGAAGCTCGCGGGGCTGCCGCCGGCCGTGATCGAGCGCGCGAAAGTCGTTCTCGCCAAACTCGAAGCCGAGGAGCGCGCCTCCCCGCGCGGCTTCGATGAGCTGCCGCTGTTTGCTGCCGCCACGCCGCCACCGAGGCCGCCTCGCGCCAGCGCCGCGGAGGGGGTGATCGCCGCGCTTTCCGCGCTCCACCCGGACGAGATGTCGCCGCGCGAGGCGCTCGAGGCGCTCTACGCGCTCAAGGCAAAGGCGGCGGAAGGGGATCGCTAGGCATGCACAAGCAGCCTGCTGCTCTGATCCTGCTTGCCGCTCTCGCCGGCACAGCGACGGCGCAAGCGCAACCTTATCCCGCGCGCACCATCACGCTCACGGTGACGGCCGCGGCCGGCGGCGTGACTGACGTGGTGGCGCGCGCGCTCGGCCAGCGGCTTGCCGAGACGTGGGGCCAGCAGGTCGTGATCGAAAACAAGGGCGGCGCCGCCCACGTCGTGGGCGCGCAATCGGTGGCGAAGGCCGCGCCCGACGGTTATTCGCTGCTAGTGGCGGAGGCCGGCGCCTTCACGATCAATCCGACGCTCTACGGCAAGGGCAAGCTCCCCTACGACGAGGAGCAGGATTTTCTCCCGATCACCGGCATCGTGCGCATCAACCAAGCGCTGCTCGGCCATCCCGCGTTGGCGGCCGACGACGTGCGCGATCTGATCGCGCTCGCAAAGAAAAGACCGGGCGAGCTCACCTATGGCACCGCCGGGATCGGATCGGCGCCGCACATGAATATGGTCCTGTTCGAGAGCATGGCAGGCGTGAAGCTTCAGCCTGTTCACTACCGCGGCGCGGCGCCCGCGCTCACCGACGTGATCGCCGGACATGTCAATTTGATGTCGGTCAGCGTCAGTCTCGCGCTGCCGCCCTGGCGCACCGGGCAGATCAAAATCTTCGGCATTGGCAGCAGCAATCGCTTGGCGGCTGCCGCCGAGATTCCGACGGTCGCTGAATCGGGATTGCCGGCCTACGAAGCTTCGACCTGGTTCGGCCTGTTCGCGCCCGCTGGCACGCCGCGCGACATCGTGGACAAGATGAACGCGCAGGTGGCAAACATCTTGGCCGATCCGCTGTTCCGGGAAAAATTCCTGGCGCCGCAGATGTTCGAGCCCATGGCCAGCACGCCGGAAGCATTCACCGACTACATCAACGCGCAGAAGCGCAAGTGGGCTGAGGTGATCCGCGCACAGAAACTTTCGATCGACAAGTAGCGCTTTAGAGGCGCAAGCGCGCGCGGCGCATGAGCCAAAGCGAGCTGCTCCACGCGATGGTGATGGCGAGCCCGGCGCCGAAGGACCACCACACGCCAATCGGCTCGGCAAGATAGTGCACGCCGAGAAATCCCAGGCACAGGCCTACGAGCGCCGGCTGCGCATGCGCGAACACGGCGGCCGCCGCCTTGCCCCCGACCCGCGGATGGATGACCGCGACCAAACTCCCCATCACGATCGGGAAGACTGCGAACACGCCGGAGGCGAACGAGCCGATCCAATGGCTCGCGGTCGTGACAACCGCGACGACCACGGCCACCGCCGCGGCGCGCAGCGGGAGATCGTAGGGCGTGCGCTGGATGCCTTGGGTCGGCACCGCGGCGGCGCGGTAACGCGCCGACAGCGGGATCGTGCAAGCGAACACGACGGCATTGAGGGCAAGCGCGCTTGCCGGCGTCCACTCGATCGATTGTAGGAGCGCAGCCGCGGCGAACCACACCAGCGTTGCGGCCCCTAGGCTGAGCACGACCCCGCGGCGCTGCGCGAGCGCGGCATAGGTGAGCGCAAAAATCGCCACGGCAGCATTCGCGGCCATGCTGCCGACGGCGCCGGCGGCGATGAAGGCGGGCGGATGCTCCAGCGCCAAGATGATGTAGGCTGCGCTGGCCGCGGTCGGCAGCGCGGCGATCAGTGCGGCGAGGAAGGGCCCGCTGCGTTCGGCGGCAACGGACGCGACGACGACAATCGTCGCGGTCATTGCCGCCTTGAGCGCGAGCCCATACCAAAAGAACGGATCGGCGAGCATCGCGCGAGCCGACGCCGAATCAGGCGCGGTCGAGCTTCACCTCGATCGGCGGACCGCTCTTGAGCGTCTGGTAGACGACGCAATAGCGTTCCGTGAGCTTGAGCAGCTGATCGAGCTTGTCCTGCGACGCGTCGGTGTCGACCTCGAAGCGCAGGCGAATGGCGGCAAATCCGACCGGCGCATCCTTGGCAACCCCGAGCGTGCCGCGGAAGTCGAGGTCGCCCTCGGCCGCGACCCTGCCGGATTTGACCGGAATGTCGAGCGCGGTCGCGACCGCCTTCAGCGTGACGCCGGCGCAGGCGACCAGCGCCTCGAGCAGCATGTCGCCGGAACAAAGCTCGAGCCCGGAACCGCCGGTCGCGGGATGCAGGCCGGCCATGGCGAGCGCGCGCCCGGTGTCCACCTTGCAGGCGATATGGGCATCATCGAGCGAGCCCTTGGCCTTCAAAGTGATGAAGGCCGATTTCGGGTCGCCCTTGTAGCGCTCCTTGAGCGGCGCCTGCATGGCCCGCAACGCGGCGGCATCCATTCCAACTCTCCATGTCGACCGGCACAGGACAGACGACAGACGCGGGGAAAAAGCAAGCTGCGGCGTCACCACCACAATCCGCCGCCGGCGGCGGCGCGGGTCTCGCCTTCATCCGCCTTTACTACGGCGCGATCGAGGGAACGGTCGAGCGCCGCCAAGACGCGGCGCTTGACGAAATCGAAGGCGGCGGACTGCCGGTCGCGCGGTCGCGGCAAATCGCAGGCGATTTCCTCATACACGCGGCCGGGATGGGCCCGCATCACCATGATGCGATCGGCGAGAACGATCGCCTCCTCGACGTCGTGCGTCACCATGACCAGCGTCGGCTTAAGATCGGCCCAGAGATCGAGGAGATGATCCTGCAGGTCGGCGCGGGTGAAGGCATCGAGCGCGGAGAACGGCTCGTCGAGAAGGAGAACCTGCGGCCGTGGCACCAAGGCGCGCGCGATGGCAACGCGCTGTGCCTGCCCGCCGGAGAGCTCGCGCGGCCATACCCTCGCTTTGTCGGTCAGGCCGACGCGGTCGAGCGCGCCCGCCACGCGCATCCGTCGTTCCGTTCTCGGATACTCCTCCAAGCCGAAGCCGACATTGTCGGCGACGCGCAGCCAAGGAAGCAGGCGAGGCTCCTGAAAGACGATGCCGATCTGCTCGTGCGGCGCGGTAATGATGGCGCCATCGAGCACGACCCGCCCCTGGGTCGGCGGGTCGAGTCCAGAAATCGTCCGCAGCATCGTCGACTTGCCGCAGCCGGAGCCACCGATGGTGACGAGAATTTCGCCGGGCGCAACAGCGAGCGAGATGCCGTCGAGCGCGCGCACCCCGTTGGGATAGGTCTTGCCGACGCGATCGAGAACGAGCATCGGGAATCCTTCACGCGCGCGCGAAGCGGTCTTCCCAGCGCAGGAACGGCGACGACACCAGCACGATCAGCCAGTCGCTCGCTTTGCCGAGGATGGCAAAGGCAACGATGGCGGCGACGATCTGCGCCGGCTTGCCGAGTTGCTGGCCGTCGATGAGCAGGAAGCCGAGGCCGGTCGAGGCGCCCAAAAATTCCGCCGCCACCACGAACATCCAGCCGAGCCCGAGCCCTGCGCGCAGCGCGATGACGTAGGTCGGCATTACCGCCGGCAAGAGGATGCGCCGCACCATGGCAAATCCGGACAAGCGAAAGACGCGGCCGACCTCGACGATCTTGCGATCGACCGACATCACCGCCCCCATCACCCCGAGATAGACCGGAAAGAATACCCCGACTGCGATCAGAATGATCTTCGACGACTCGAAGATGCTGAACCACAGGATGAACAGCGGCACCCAGGCGATCGAGGGGATCGAACGCAAGGCCTGCAGGGTCGGATCGATGATGCGATGCGTCAGCGCCGAATAGCCGGTGATGGCGCCGAAAATGGTTCCGGCCATGACGCCGAACACGAATCCCCACGCGACCCGCCAGAGCGTGGCCAAGGCGTGACGCTGAAGCTCGCCGGTCGCGGCGAGATCGCTAAATGTGTTCCAGATCACCGATGGCGGCGGCACCAGGCGCCCGTTGGACAGACCCATGCGCACCGCGATTTCCCAAAACACCGCAAGCCCGATCGGCAAGAGCAAACCGAGCGCAGGACGCAGGACGCGCGCGACTCCTGCCCTGGAGGCCGCCTCCGGCACCCCGGCCTGTTCGACGCCCGCGGTCATGGAGACAAGAGACACGGCAGCGCCTTCCAATGCAATATCGCCAACGGCCGCGCGCAACCGGCGCACAGCGCCGGCGCAGCATCAATTCGCAGCGGTCACGTAGCGATCGTCGATAAGCTCGTCGACCGATTTCTTGACGTCGACGCTGGCGCCGATCACGCCCGCCTTCTGCAGCGCGACGCCCGCTTCGAGGATCGATTCGCGTTGCGCCGGGCCGACCTTGTTGTGCGTGAGCTCGGTGCGCTCCTTGAGCTGCTTGTCGACGACGGCGTCAGGAAGCTTGGTGACGGCAATGAATGTTTTCTTGAGCTCGTCGTAGTTGGCGAGCGCATATTTGCGTGCCTCCTCGTAGGCCGAGATTACGCGCCGCACGATGTCGGGGTGATCCTTGGCAAACTCCTCGCGCACGTTGAGGATGCCCCAGGTATTGGCCTCGCGGTTGCGGTAGAACAGCCGCGCGCCGTCGTTGATTTCGTGCTGCGCCATCATCGGGTCGAGGCCGGCCCAGGCGTCGACGTCGCCGCGGATCAACAGGTTGCCGCCATCGGCGTGCTGCTGCACGAGCACCGGCGTTATATCCTTATCGGAAAGCCCGGCCGCGAGCAGCGCCCGCACCGCGAAGATGTGCGGATCGGTGCCGCGCACCATGGCGACTTTCTTGCCCTTGAGATCGGCGACCTTGTTGATGCTGCTGTCCTTGGTGGTGACGAGCGCCGTCCATTCCGGCCGCGAATAGACGTAGACCGATTTGATCGGATTGCCATTGATTCTGGCGACGAGGGCGGCGGAGCCGGCGGTTGAGCCGAAATTGATCGAGTCGGCGTTGAGGAATTGCAGCGCGTTCGACGAACTGTTGGTCTGCACCCACACGACCTTAATGCCGTCCTTGGCGAATTCCTTCTCCAGGAAGCCTTTGTCCTTGAGCAGCATTGAGACCGGGTTGTAGGTCGCCCAGTCGACGTAGATCTCCTTGGGATTGTCGGCGGCGCTCACCTGCGCGGCAGGAGTGAGGCTGAGCGCCAACGCGCCGGCGAACAGCAAACGGCGGGAAACTTTGGTCATAACGACCTCCATGCGTTGAGCCTCGCGCCGCGCATCGCGCGGAGGAGGCCGGTTGATGAAGGCGGGAGGTTTTGCCCGCCGTCAGCCTGGCGAGGGGCGGGCCCCGCGCTTTAGCTGCATTTGTAGAGCGCCCGCAAGCTGCTTGCTCAAATCGGCGCTAGGTTTATTTCTTAGGAACCGGAATCGAAGGCGTCAATGAGAATTATTTACCGTGGTTTTCGTGTTGGATAGGAATTATTTTTGTTTCGGCACCGTGTCTCGGAAGGTGGACCTGTGCCCCCTCGCGGCGCGACAAAATATGAGCGGAGCGACCGATTCGGTATGACACGGCACCTGCGCTTCGCTATGGCCATGCACCCATGCTGACCCTGACCGAGACGTCCCGGGGAGCCGCGATTTTCGATGCAGTTGGCATCGCGGCGGAGCTCGAGCGCTTGGCCGAAGGCCACGCCGGCAACGAGCGCGAGCTGCGATTGGCGGTCTCGCGCCTCCTGCGTGCCGCGCTCGCCCGCGGGCGCGCAGCTATCGAGCGCATGCTGCTTGCCGACCGGCACGGGCGGCGCTGCGCCGAGCGGCTCTGCGCCATGCAGGACGAGATCGTGCGCCTGGTGTTCGAGTTCGCGATCAAGCACCTTTACCCGGCGCAGAATCCTTCCGAAGCCGAGCGCATGGCGATCGTGGCCACAGGCGGCTATGGCCGCGGTGTGCTCGCCGCCGGCTCCGACATCGATCTCTTGTTCCTGCTTCCCTACAAGCAGACCGCGTGGGGCGAATCCGTCGCGGAAACGATCCTCTATTGCCTCTGGGACATGGGGCTCAAAGTCGGCCATGCGACGCGGTCGGTGAGCGAGTGCATTCGCGCCGCCAAGGCCGACATGACCATCCGCACCGCGGTGCTCGAGGCGCGCTATCTGCTGGGGGAGCGCAAGCTTTACGACGAGCTCATGGCGCGCTTCGACAAGGACGTCGTGCAAGGCACGGCGGCGGAGTTCGTCGCTGCCAAGCTCGCCGAGCGCGAAGAGCGCCACCGGCGCGCCGGCCAGTCCCGTTATCTGGTCGAGCCCAATGTCAAGGACGGCAAAGGCGGGCTACGCGACCTGCACACGCTCTACTGGATCGCCAAATACGTCTATCGCGTGCGCGAGCGCGAGGAACTGATCGAACTGGGCGTCTATGACCCGCGCGAGTATCGCCGCTTCCGCCGCTGCGGCGATTTTCTCTGGGCCGTGCGCTGCCACATGCATTTCCTCGCCGGCCGGGCGGAGGAGCGGCTCTCGTTCGACATCCAGCGCGAGATCGCGGTGCGTCTCGGTTACACCGAGCATCCCGGGCTGCAGGACGTCGAACGCTTCATGAAACACTATTTTCTGATCGCCAAGGACGTCGGAGATCTCACCGCCATCCTCTGCGCCAAGCTCGAGAACAGCCAGGCCAAGGCCATGCCGGTGCTCAGCCGCATGATGGCCCGCTTTCGACCGCGCGCCCGCCACACGTTGAGCGAGACCGAGGATTTCATCGTCGACTACAACCGCATCAATGTCTCGGACGAGAATGTGTTCAAGCGCGATCCCGTCAACCTGATCCGCATCTTCCATCTCGCGCAGAAGTACAATCTGGCGTTTCATCCCGACGCCATGCACCTGGCCACGCGCTCGCTCAGGCTCATCGACCAGCGATTGCGCGAGAACGACGAGGCCAATCGCCTGTTCCTTGAGATCCTCACTTCGAAGAACGACGCGGAGACCGTGCTGCGGCGGATGAACGAGGCTGGCGTGCTGGGTCAATTCGTGCCCGCCTTCGGACGCATCGTGGCGATGATGCAGTTCAACATGTATCACCACTATACCGTCGACGAGCATCTTCTGCGCTGCATCGGCGCGCTGTCCGATATCGAGGCCGGCCGAGCCGAGGATGCCAAGTTCGCCACCGAACTGATGCGGACCATTCAGCCACGCCACCGCGAGCTACTTTATGTCGCGCTGTTCCTGCACGACATCGCCAAGGGCCGCATCGAAGACCATTCGATTGCCGGCGCGCGGATCGCGCGCAACTTCTGCCCGTGGCTGGGCTTCTCCCCGGCGGAAACCGAAACCGTCGCCTGGCTCATCGAGGTGCACCTGGTGATGTCCTCCGTCGCTCAGTCGCGCGATCTGTCCGACCGCATGACGATCGAGAACTTCAGCGCGGTGATGCAATCGGTCGAGAGGTTGAAACTGCTCACCATTCTCACAGCCGCGGACATCAAGGCGGTGGGCCCGGGCGTGTGGAACGGCTGGAAAGCGCAGCTCATTCGCACGCTCTATTACGAAACCGAGCCGGTCCTCACCGGCGGATTTTCCGAGGTCAACCGCGCCCAGCGCGTGGCGCTGGCGCAGGCCGAGTTCCGCGCCGAGCTCACCGACTGGACAGCGGCCGAACTGGACGCGTATAGCGCGCTGCATTATCCGGCCTACTGGCTTAAGGTCGACCTG
>DATNNX010000210.1:0-3664 GCA_035601615.1 Xanthobacteraceae bacterium | reverse complement strand
TCGCGCTCCTCGATCCACGACTGGACGATCCGCGCCCACCGGCACCGCAATCTGTTCCAGATCCTCCTGATCGAACGCGGCGGCGGCGAGATGACCTTCGAGGCCGCAACGATTGCCTTCGATGCAGCCTGCGCGATTCTCGTGCCCGCAACCGTCGCGCATGGCTTTCGCTTCCGTCCGGCGCTCACCGATGGCTGGGTCATGACGTTCACCGAGGACGTTGCCGAGGCGATGGGCGATCGCCGCGGGGAAGCGCTCGCGCGGCTCAAGGCGCTCGCGGCGGAGCCGGTCGTGCCGCTTGGGGAGGCGGAGCGCGATCGCCTTGCGAAATTGGCGGTGGAATTGCACGAGGAGCGGTTTCTTGCCCGCGCCGGCTTTCGGATCGCGATGCGCGGACTGCTCGCGCTGATCGCGGTTGAGGTCGCGCGGCTGGCCGCCGGCCGCGCGCGTGGGGCTGCCGAAGCCATTGCGCTCGAGCCGACCGGTGCAACCGTCGATGCGTTGCGAAAGCTTGTCGAGGAGCACTTCCACAAGGAGCGGCAACTCGCCTTCTACGCCGACAAGCTCGCGATGACGGTCGATCGCCTCAATGACCACGTCAAGCGCGCAACCGGCGTCACCGTCGGACATTTGATCCGCCAGCGTGTGCTCACCGAGGCCAAGCGTCAACTCGTGTTCACCAGCCAACCGATCCACGAGATCGCCTATGATCTCGCTTTCTCCGATCCGTCCCATTTCGCCCGCTTCTTCCGCAAGCAGACCGGGACCACGCCGCACGAGTTCCGTACGGCGAGGGGAGGGTAGCTCCGGGTTATCAGAGGTCGGTAATCGTGATCAGAGCGAGATGACCGTCGGGCGACATCACAATCGCGCCGTTTTGATTACTGAGAGCTGATTACGATTACTGTCTCGTGTTGAGCAAAAATTCCAATACCGCCTTCGTGTACGCCTCCGGCTGCTCGACGTTGGAAATATGCGCGGCGTCGAGCAGGGCAAAGCGGGCGACCGGGATGTGATCCTTGATGTATTCGTTCGCGTCGGGCGGGGTTGCCGGATCATGCTTGCCGGCGATGACGAGGGTGGGCGCTTTGATCTTCGGCAACAATTCGCGATGGTCCATGTCGCGCACCGCTTCCCCGCAGGCGATATATCCTTCGAGCGGAGTTGCGGCGAACATCTCCTGCATCCAAGCGACCACTTTGGGCGAGCGCTCGCGAAATCCTTTGCTGAACCAGCGCTCCATGTTCGCCGCGGCGAAGGCCGCAACGCCCTTCTCGCGCACGAGCTTGAGGCGTTCGTTCCACATCGTCTTGTCCGCAAAATAGCTCGACGTGTTGGTGAGCACGAGCCGCTCGATGCGCTCCGGCGCGTTGGCGCCGAGCCATTGCCCGACCATGCCGCCCATGGAAAGGCCGCACCAGTTGACCCGCTCGATGCCGAGCGCATCGAGCACGGCGAGCACGTCGCGGCCGAGGCGTTCCATCGTATAGGGGCCTTTCGGCACCCCGGAACGGCCGTGGCCGCGCCGGTCATAGCGCACGAGGCGAAAGTCCCGAGTAAACGGTGCGACCTGGGCATCCCACATGTGCAATGTGGTGCCGAGTGAGTTCGACAGCACGAGCGCGGGCGCGCGTTCCGGCCCATCGACTTCGACGTAGATCGCGCAGCCGTCGGCGTTGACGATGGGCATGGTGCCTCCTTCGGCGATGATCGCAGCGCCACAGCTTTATCCGCCGATAAGCCGCGCGCCAAGGCGCAAGAGCGCGCGCGGCCCATGCCGAAAGCGCTTTCCCCGTCCCGTGTCGACGCTTTATATCTGATGCTCGAGAACGACGGAGAACGCCATGGCGATGATCATGAACGGGCAAGTTCAGCTCCCCGCGAGCCGCGAGGTGGTGTGGGCCAAGCTCAACGATCCCGAGGTGCTCAAGAGCTGCATCCCAGGTAGCGAGCAGTTCGACAAAATTTCCGAAAGCGAATTCCAGGCCGTCGCCACCGTCAAAGTCGGACCGGTCAAGGCGCGCTGGAAGGGGAAGGTGCGTCTCTCCGATCTCGATCCGCCGAACGGCTATCGCATTTCCGGCGAAGGGGAGGGGGGTGCGGTTGGCTTCGCCAAAGGCGGCGCCAAGGTGTCGCTCAGTGACAAGGACGGCGGCACGCTCCTCACCTACGAGGCGGAGGCGCAGATCGGCGGCAAGCTCGCCCAACTCGGGCAGCGTCTGATCAACAGCGCGGCAAAGAAGACCGCCGATGACTTCTTCGTCAAATTCGCTGCGGCGGTAACGCAACCGCCATGATGATGACGATTTAGCAGTTGGTCATCGGCACAGGAGCCGTTTACGCAAGCTTGCGATGCTGATTTGGCGCCGCGCGCCGAGCAGGCCCACAGTGGCGGCACGGCTACTAGCGTTAGAACGGCGCATCACCTGCTATGGTGATCCGATGCATACGCCGACGCTTGCCCGGATAATCGTTGAGCGCGCGATGCTGGGTGCAGCGGTTGTCCCAGATCGCCAGTGAACCAACCTCCCATCGGAATCGGCAGGTAAACTCCGGCTGGACGGCATGCTGCATCAGAAAATCGAGAATGGGCCGCGCCTCGGCATGCTGAAACCCTTCGAGCGTTTGCGTGTGATTGCTGATGTAGAGTGCTTTACGGCCGGTTTCAGGATGGGTCCGCACAAGCGGGTGTGCCGCTTGCGTCTGCAGGTCGCCGGGGTCGCGCACCTTGGCTGCCATCTTCTCGTTGCCGGCGTAACGGCCGTTTTTCGTAGAACCTATCTCGTTTGTCCGGCTCAGTTTCTTGCGGTCACCTACATTCCAGGTCTTGATGCTCTTGAGCATCTCTTTCATCGCATCGGATAGCGCGTCGTAAGCGAGATACAGATTGGCAAATAGCGTATCACCGCCCGCATCAGGCGTCTCCTTGGCGTACAGTATCGTCGCCTTTGCGGGCTTCGGATTGAACATCTGGTCGGTGTGCCAGACCTCCCCGAATGCTCTGGTGTCACTCTCCTCCTTGATGATTTCGAGGATCTCCGGATACTCGTCCATGCCTTGCATGAACGGGTGATAGTGGATTTCGCCGAAGCGCTTGGCGAAGGCAATCTGCTGCTCGGGTGTCAGCGTCTGGTGGCGGAAAAAGACCACAAGATGCTCGAGCCAAGCCGCCTTTATTTCCCTGAACGTTTCATCATCCAACCCATCGAGGTCGACGTTGGCGATTTCGGCGCCGAGCGCTCCTGCGATAGGCTTGACTTCGATCCGCCGATGCGATGCCACGGTCTTTGCGCCTTTCGTCCGGGATACTGCAAGAGGCAAGCCAACCGGTCAACGGCTCGAGTGGGACGAGCCTGGCCGATGCTGCGCCTGGAGCCCACGAATGACAAAGTCGATCATCTGATCCAAAGTGGGGCTGGGCTTATTCGCGCCTTCCGCGATCAATTGCGGATGGAAGAAGCGAACCATCGCCGTGAATGTGCAAACCGCCGCAAGATTGCCGCCGCGTTCGACCGCCCCCAGATTCACGATGTCAAACAGCCCGCTCCCGAGCGCGCTCGCCCGAATCTGAGAGAAACGGCCGCCCGCTTAGGACGGGGCGGTCATGTTGATGATCGGCGGCACGACCAAGCTTAGGTTTGCCAGTCGGTCAAAATGCCCTTTT
>DATNNX010000209.1:0-2680 GCA_035601615.1 Xanthobacteraceae bacterium | reverse complement strand
GATCCCCTTGTCCCCTATGAATCGCTCGCCGCGGCGGAAGCGGCGCTCAAGGGCGCCGATGTCCCCGTCGATACGCTGACCTGCCCCGGGGTCGGCCATTCGATCGACGAGAATGGGCTGCGGCGGGGCGGAGCCTTTCTCAAGGACGCACTCTGCGGAACGACGCCTTGATGACCTCGTCACCGCCCAGAAAGGATTTGAGGACTCCCAGAAGCTTGGGTGAATCCCACTCCGCCGCCCCCTCGATGCGCCCGAGCACCCTGCCTTCCCGATCGATCAGAAAGCTGGTCGGTAGGCCCGCGACCTTGAACGCCCGCCCGGCATCGCTCTTCGGATCGAGATAAGTCTTGAACGATTTGAGCCCGAGCTTGTTGATGAACGGCTCGACGGTCTTACTGCCGCCGCGATCTTCGGATATCGCGACAACCGTGATCTGGTCTCCGAGGCGCGACTGCATCCGCTCGAGAGACGGCATCTCGCGCAGACAAGGTTCGCACCACGTGGCCCAAAGGTTGATGAGGACGAGCCTGCCAGCGAAATCAGAAAGGGCGACGGTGTTACCGGCAAGGTCGACCAGCGAAATCGTCGGCGCTGGCACGGGTGGCGAGCTTGGGAAGAACTCACCGAGTCGCGGGCGCTCTCCAGGGACCGCGCCGTTCTCCACAGCGGTCTCGGCGCCCGCCAGAACAAGCAGAAGCAGTACGGCGGTAGTGCGGCTCCATCTTATCATCTCTTCCTCCCAGCTGGACGACTACCGGTGACCGGGGCAGAAAAGCCCACCAACGCCGATGCGGCCGTCTCGGCAAATTCGCTGTGGGGCGGTCGCTTCACCGGCGGGCCGGCAGAGATCATGCGCCGCATCAACGCCTCGATAGCATTCGACAAGCGCCTGTACAGAGAGGACATCGCCGGATCGAAGGCGCATTGCGCCATGCTTGTCGCGCAGGACATTCTGTCGCCGCAAGATGGGGCCGCGATCGCGGCCGGTCTAGACCAGATCAAATTGGAAATCGAAAGCGGGGTCTTTGTCTTCAGCGACGAGCGCGAGGACATCCATATGAATATCGAGGCCCGCCTGGCCGAGCTCATTGGTCCGGAGGCGGGGCGGCTACACACCGCGCGCTCGCGGAATGATCAGGTGGCGACGGACCTGCGGCTATGGCTGCGCGGCGCGATCGATCGGATCGATGCCGCGATGCGCGATCTGCAGCAAGCGCTGATCGACCGCGCCGAGGCGGAAGCCGCCACGATCATGCCCGGCTACACGCACCTGCAGATCGCCCAGCCGGTGACTTTCGGCCACCATCTGATGGCCTATGTCGAGATGATCGGGCGCGACCGCTCCCGCCTTGCCGATTGCCGGCGCAGGCTCAACGAGTCGCCGCTCGGGGCTGCCGCGCTCGCCGGGACCTCATTCCCGATCGACCGCCATATGACCGCTGCCGCGCTTGGTTTCGACCATCCTGCGGCGAACTCGCTCGACGCAGTCTCGGATCGCGATTTCGCGATCGAGTTCCTCGCTGCGGCGGCGACCGCAGGCATGCACCTCTCCCGGTTCGCCGAAGAGATCGTCATCTGGTGCAGCGACGGGTTCCGGTTTATCGCGCTGAGCGATGCCTTCACCACCGGCAGCTCGATCATGCCACAAAAGCGCAACCCCGATGCGGCGGAGCTTGTCCGCGCCAAGACAGGCCGGCTGAACGGCTCGCTGATCGCGCTGCTGACCACTATGAAGGCGCTCCCGTTGGCCTATGGCAAGGACATGCAGGAGGACAAGGTTCCGGTTTTCGATGCCGCCGACGCGCTCGATCTGTGCCTTGCCGCCACGGCCGGCATGGTGCGCGACTTCCGCCTTGACCGTGAGCGCCTGCGCGCAGCGGCTGAACGCGGGTTTGGCACCGCGACCGACCTCGCCGATTGGCTCGTGGGCGTCGCCGGCCTACCATTCCGACGAGCCCATCAGGTGACCGGGGCTATCGTCAAGCGAGCGGAGGCTCGAAACTGCACCTTGGCCGAGCTGCCGCTCAGCGAGATGCAGGCAGTCGAGCCCACGATCACCGCCGCGGTCTACGAGATACTGGACCTTGACCGCTCTGCGGCGAGCCGGACGAGCCTCGGCGGCACCGCCCCGGAATGTGTTCGCGCCGCCATCATTGCAGCGCGGAAAAGGTTTCTTGAATGACGCTCAGTCGGCGCCTTGGACCCGGCGGGACACGTTCCTTCCCACTCTCTCCGCCGCGGGCCGAGAGGCGAATGCGAGACCGCGGGTTTTGTCATCTGACGCTCCTACCGCTCGTATTCACCATCGTACTGGCGGGATGCGGCAAGAAGGGACCGCCGGAGCCGCCACCGGGCGAGCCAGCAACCTATCCGCGCCCTTATCCGAGTGAGTGACCGAGTGAGTGATTTCTTCTGCTATAGCGGCGGCGAACTGCATGCCGAAAAGGTCCCGATCTCGCGGATCGCCGCCGCCGTGGGGACGCCGTTCTATCTCTATTCGGCGGCTGCCTTCACTGTGCAGTATCGGCGGTTCGCCGAGGCCTTTGCGTCAGAGCGGCCGCTCATCTGCTACGCGGTCAAGGCCAACTCGAACCTCGCCGTCCTGCGCCTTTTCGCCGGCCTGGGTGCCGGTGCCGACGTCGTCTCCGAAGGCGAGCTACGCCGCGCACGTGCCGCGGGC
>DATNNX010000208.1:0-23098 GCA_035601615.1 Xanthobacteraceae bacterium | reverse complement strand
GAATGAGGTCGTCCCGGTCGCCGTGGATGAGCAGAACCGGCGGACGCGACTTGATTTCGGCTGCGAACTTTTCCGGATTGACCTCGGCCGGGCCCGCGAGCAGTCCGGAATAGCCGACGATGGCGCCCGGCGCCGCCGCGCGGCGCAAGCCCACGTGCAGCGCCAGCATCGTTCCTTGGCTGAAGCCGACGAGCGCCAGCGCCGAGGGCGCAAGATTGCGCCGCTTGAGTTCGGCGTCGAGGAAGCTCATGAGGAGAGGCGCGGCTTTGTTAACGCCGTTCCAGCGTTCATCGGGATCGCGGAAGGTGAGCGGGAACCATTGCCGGCCGACCGGCGCTTGGCCGCAGGGCTCCGGCGCGTGCGGGGACACGAAGGCGGCCTGCGGCAAGAGAGCCTGCCAGGCGCGACCGATATCGATGAGGTCGTTGCCGTCGGCGCCATAGCCGTGCAGGAACACGACGAGCTGGCGCGCGGGCGGAGCGCGCGGTTCGAGGCGCGGACCATCGAGCTCAGCCATTGCTCACCGCCATTGGCATCGGTGCGCCATCGCGCTGCTTGGCCGCGCGATAATATGACCAGAGCATGCAGGCTGCGGCCCCGCGCCACGGGCGCCAAGCTTCGGCGAGCGGCCCCATCTCTTTGACGCTCGGGCGCGTTTTGAGGGCGAGCAAGAGCCGCGCCCCCTCCTGCAAGGCGAGATCGCCGGCGGGCCAGGCGTCGGCATGACCGAGACAGAACAGAAGGTAGATGTCGGCGGTCCAGGGGCCGATGCCGTGAACTGCGGTCAACACGGCATGTGCCTCGTCCGCCGGCTTGTCGGCGAGCGCGGGGAGATCAAGTTCGCCGCGATCGACGGCTTTTGCGATCGCCTTGAGCGTGCGAATCTTCGCAGCCGAAAGTCCGGCGCGGGCGAGCTTCGCCGAGCGCGCGCGCAGGACCGCGGCGTGGTCGAGCGGGTCGAAGGCCTTGTTGAGCCGCGCCCAAATCGCCTTCGCGCTCGCGGTCGAGAGCTGCTGCGACACGACGATCGACGCGAGACCGGAAAATCCGTCCGGCCGTCGGCGCAACGGCGGCCGCCCGGCCCGCGACAGGACCGCGCCGAAGCGCGGGTCGGCATCGACGAGGCGGGCGATGGCGTGATCGAGATCGGCTTCGGTGTGGATGAAGAAGGACATGAGCACGGCGAAGCATCTACAAACGCCATGGCAACGCAACCCCCTTCCGCTCGGACGCGTATGACTGCTCCTGTCTTCCGCTTTGCGCCGAGCCCGAACGGCTATCTGCATCTCGGCCATGCGCTCTCCGCGCTCATCAATTTCGAAATGGCGCGCGCGACGGGTGGGCGCTTCCTATTGCGCATCGAGGACATCGATACGACGCGCTGCCGGCCGCACTACGAGGACGCGATCTACGAAGATCTCGCTTGGCTCGGCCTGACGTGGGAGGAGCCGGTGCGGCGCCAGAGCGCGCATCTGGACGATTATCGCGCGGCGCTGACGCAGCTAGACGATCTCGTCTATCCGAGCTTCGAGACCCGCGGCGAGATCGCCCGCCTCGTCGCCGAGCGAGACCGGCATGCGCGCTGGCCGCGCGACCCTGATGGCGCGCCGCTCTATCCCGGCGATGGACGTGCGCTCAGCGCGGCCGAACGGCGGCGGCGCATGGCGGCCGATGAGCCCTACGCGCTGCGGCTCGACATGGCCGCGGCAATCGCGCGAACCGGCCCGCTGACGTGGGTCGAAACCGGCTGCGGGGATGAGACCAGATCGGTGGCGGCAAGCCCGCAGATGTGGGGTGATGTCGTCTTGGCCCGCAAGGAGACGCCGACCAGCTACCACCTTTCAGTGGTGATCGACGACGCCTGCCAAGGCGTGTCGCACGTGGTCCGGGGACGCGATCTGTTCGCCGCGACCAGCGTGCACCGCCTGCTGCAGGCGCTGTTCGCTCTGCCGGCACCGATTTACCATCACCATCGCCTGATTCTGGACGCCGACGGCAAAAAACTGTCGAAGTCGACGCGCGCCACTGCGTTACGGGCGCTGCGCGAGGATGGCGCGAGCGCGGTCGGCATCCGCCGCATGGTTGGCCTGGCGTGAGGCTGTGGCCGAGAGCGTGTGGGCGTGGCAATGTGTGCCTGGGGATATGATGGCAAAACGGAGGAGATCGGCCGGAAAGCGTCGGGCCAAGCGCGTGACGCGCTCGCGCACGCTCCATCCGCGCGCGGTCGAGGCAACGCTGGCGGATGTAGCCCACGAAATCAGAACGCCGCTGACCGGCATCCTTGCGCTGGGCGAGCTGCTCGCCACGTCCGAGCTTGGCGAGCGCGAGCGCGCTTGGGCGACCGCGATCAAGAGCACGGCCGAGCATCTCGCCTTGCTCACCTCGCTGATCGTCGATGCTGCGCGCGCCGATGCCAAGGGCCTCGTGCTTCGGCGCGAGCTGATCCGGCCGCGCCGGCTCGCCGAGGTGCTGACGGCTTCGCTCGCTGGGCGCGCCGAAGCCAAGGGGCTCGAGCACGGGACCGACATCGCCGCTGCGCTGCCGGAAGCGGTGATCGGCGACGCGTTGCGCCTGCGCGCGGCGCTGGAAAATCTGATCGACAACGCGGTGAAGTTCACGGAGCGCGGGAGCGTACGCCTCGGGGTCGCCAGCGAAGGCGCCGCGCGTGGGAAGGTGCGGCTCGTCTTCACGGTGACGGACAGCGGCATCGGGCTCAGCGCCGCTGAGATCAAGCGGCTGTTTCGCCCGTTCGCCCAAGCGAACGAGCACATCGCGCGCCGCTATGGCGGTGCTGGGCTGGGGCTGACCTTCGTCAAGCGCATCGCCAAGGCGATGGGCGGCGACCTGACGGTGAAGAGCGAGCCCGGCCGCGGCTGCCGGTTCCGCATGCGCGTCACGATGGACAAGGTCGCCGAGGCGGCGGAGGCCGCTTCCAGCGAGGGCGCGGCTGCGCGCCATGCGCCGATTCGTCCTCTCGCTGTGCTGTGCGTCGAAGACAATCCGCACGGCCGTGTCCTGCTCAACACCATCCTCGCCGAGCTGGGGCATCGCGCGGACTTCGTCGGCACCGGGGCGGGCGCGGTCGAGGCGGTGGCGCGAGGGAACTACGACGTCGTGGTGATGGACGTGACGCTGCCGGATATCGACGGTGTCGAGGCGACGCGGCGCATCCGTGCGCTTCCTGGTCAAACTGGCCGCGTGCCGATCGTCGGCGTCTCTGGTCGCGTCAATGCCGAAGCTGCCGGCCGGGCCGCGGGGATGAACGGCTACCTGACGAAGCCGCTGAGCCCGAGCGCGCTCACGCAGGCGCTCGGATCCGTCGCAGAGCAAGCCTAGCGGACGCCTTGCGAGACCAAACGCAGCCTCGCTTCGGGTTGCTTTGGAGTCGCGTCGCCTGGCTGCGTCAGTAGCGGATGCCGACTGGAGCCCAACCCCATCGATAATTGATGCCGGCTTTCACGACATGGATCTGTTGCTGGATGTCGGTGTTGAGGAAGAAGTTGCCCGTCGTATCCGTGAATTGCAGGCTGGTATGCCGGAAGCCCAGATAGTTGTATTCGATCTTTGCAGACCAGTTGTCGTAGAACGCGTATTCGGCACCGGCGCCGACCATCCATCCCCACCTGGTCTCGTTGCCGCCGAAGGTCGGCGCAACAAGCGTCGTCCCCCTGAAAGGGTACGTCGCGGTCGAAGCCACATCATTGTACTGGTCGTTCGCCCAGGCGCCGCCAGCCTTCCCGTAGACCAGCAGGCGATCAAGTGCATAGCCCATCCGGCCCGCAATCGTACCTAGCCCTGTGACCTTGACGCTGCAGTTCGCGGCGACCACCGCGCCGGTGGTCGATGTCGACGAGCAGGCACTGCTGCCCGTGAGATTTGACCCGCTGGCGTCGGCCTCCGCGCCGAACACCCAGGAGCCGGTCTGGAACATGGCTCCAATCTGGCCGCCGGCGAGCCATCCGCTCGCATCGACACTGAATTGTGTCGGCGTGAGAATGTCGCCAAAGTAGTTGAAGCCGGTGCCGGTCTCGGTCTTGTGGCTCCAGCCGCCACCCCCATGGGCACCGAAGTAAAAGCCGGTCCAGGTGAAGATCACCACCGCCGGGGCTGGCGCATACACAACCGGCGGGGGACCATACAGGAGGTCGGTATCGGCCGCGCCTGCCGGCTTAAGGGCGGCAGCCAGCGCGATCACGCCGACGCTCGCAAAGATCAATTTTCTCATCCGGCAGCCCCCAGACTTACGCCGGCACGAGGGCCCTTGCGGCCTGCCGGACCTGCGAGCGAAGACCGTCGCGTCTGACTGCGGCGACTCAAGGGCGACCGCAGCGAAACGCCAACGAACCATCCTGGTGAGGTTTGGAGGAGCGCAGCTAGATACTTGAAATGGTTATCTCTTTTGGGCTGCGTTGCAACGCGATCACGCCGAAGAACTTTCGCCCCGCGTTAGCGGAGGGTCGCGCTGCTCGGCCCCATTTTGCTCCACGATCCGCACGATGTCCGCCACGATGCGATTGAGGTCGAAGTCCTTGGGCGTGTAGACCGCAGCGACACCAGCCTCTTGGAGGGCCTGCGCGTCCTCCGGCGGGATAATGCCGCCGACGACGAGAGGGACGCCATCGAGCCCGGCCTCTTTCATGCGCGCCGCCACGTCCTTCACCAGCGGCACGTGTGAGCCCGACAGGATGGAGAGGCCCACCACATGCGCGGCCTCTTGGCGCGCAGCTTCCACGATCTCAGCCGGCGTCAGGCGGATGCCTTGGTAGACCACGTCGATGCCGGCATCGCGCGCCCGCACCGCGATCTGCTCCGCGCCGTTGGAGTGACCGTCGAGCCCCGGCTTGCCGAGCACGAATGTGAGCCGCCGGCCGAGCTTGCGCGATATCCGCTCGACCTCGGCACGCAAATCGTCGAGACCGACGGTCTCGTTGCGCGGCGCGCGTCCCACGCCGGTGGGCGCGCGGTACTCGCCGAAGCTTTCGCGCAAGGCGAAGCCCCATTCACCCGTGGTCACGCCGGCTTTTGCGCAAGTGATCGAGGCCGGCATGATGTTGCGATTCTCGCTTGCGGCGGCGCGCAACTCCTTTAGCGTCGCCGAGACGGCTTGCTGGTCACGGGCGCTGCGCCACGCCTTGAGGCGCTCGATCTGCTCGGCTTCGGCTTGCGGCGAGACCGTAAGGATGGAATCGGCCGCGCCGGCGAGCAGCGATGGCTCGCTCTCCATGAACCGGTTGACTCCGACCACGGTCTGCTCGCCGCGTTCGATCGCCTCGACGCGCCGCGTGTTGGATTCCACGAGCTGCTGCTTCATATAGCCGTGCTCGACGGCGACTACCGCGCCGCCCAGCGCCCCGATGTGCGCCAACTCCTCCTTCGCCTCGCGCTTGAGCCGCTCGACCTTTTCGGCAATTGCGGGCGAGCCGTCGAAAATGTCGCCGTATTCGAGCAAGTCGGTCTCGTAGGCAAGAATCTGCTGCATACGCAGCGACCATTGCTGGTCCCATGGCCGCGGTAGGCCGAGCGCTTCGTTCCAAGCCGGCAATTGCACCGCCCGCGCGCGGGCGCTCTTGGAAAGCGTCACCGCCAGCATTTCAATGAGAATGCGCGTGACGTTATTCTCCGGCTGCTGCTCCGTCAGTCCAAGCGAATTGACCTGCACGCCGTAGCGAAAGAGCCGCTGCTTGGGATCATTGACGCCGTAGCGCTCGGCCGTGATCTCGTCCCACAGCGCCGCGAATGCGCGCATCTTGCACAGCTCGGTGACGAAGCGCAGTCCGGCGTTGACGAAGAACGAAATGCGCCCGACCACCTCGCCGAAGGCGCCGCGCTCCACCGCGCCCGACGCTTGCACGGTGTCCAGCACGGCGATCGCGGTGGCGAGCGCAAAGGCAAGTTCCTGCACCGGCGTCGCACCCGCTTCCTGCAGGTGATACGAGCACACGTTGATCGGGTTCCATTTCGGCATTTCGCGGGTGGTGAACAGGATCACGTCCTTGGTGAGCCGCATGGAAGGCGCGGGCGGAAACACATAGGTGCCCCGCGAGAGATATTCCTTGATGATGTCGTTCTGAGTCGTGCCCTGCAGCTTCTCGCGCGCGGCGCCCTGCTCGTCGGCGAGCGCCACGTAGAGCGCGAGCAGCCAGGCGGCTGTCGCGTTGATGGTCATCGACGTGTTCGTGTCGGCGAGCGGGATCGCCTCGAACAGCGTTCGCATGTCGCCGAGGTGGGAGATCGGCACGCCGACTTTGCCGACTTCGCCTTTGGCCAGCGGATGGTCGCTGTCGTAGCCGGTTTGCGTGGGCAGGTCGAACGCGACGGAGAGACCGGTCTGCCCCTTGGCGAGATTCTTGCGATAGAGCGCATTCGAATCGCGCGCGTTCGAATGCCCGGCATAGGTGCGGAAGATCCAGGGATTGTCGCGCTGCCGAACCGCGCCGGTCGATGGCTGGCTCATGGGGCGTCTCGCTGGCCTCGCGTTGTGCGCCGCAGCATACTCTTCCGGCACGCGCAAGGGTAGGCACCCCACGCATTTCGGCGCGCCTGCTTTCAGGCCGGATGCAAGTGTCCAAAGGGGCGCAGCGGCGGCGCGCACTGTCAGCCGCGCGAAGCTGCGTTCGCCGCTTTGTGCTTCTCGCGTGCGGCGCTGCGCTCGTCCGGTATGCGTTTATCGCTTGATGAAGCCGACGATGACCAAAAGTACGACCGCACCGATCACGGCATTAACGATCGAGCCGATAAAGCCGGAGAACGGCAAGAATCCCAATTGCGTGAGCAGCCAGACGCCGATGAAAGCGCCGATGATACCGATGACGATGTCCCAGATCAGTCCGAAACCAAAACCGCGCACAATTTGCCCGGCCAACCAGCCTGCGATCGCGCCGACGACGATCATGATGATAATGCTGTCTATTCCAACCACGACATCCTCCCCCGGCCAGGCACGCGCGGCCGCGACTTCATCTGCAACTTAGGATGCAACCCTCAACGCCAACGCGCGAAGCGTAGCCCAAGTGGAGGGCGTTGTCAGTAATCCAGCAGGCACATGAACGAGTTTGCGCTCGCGTCGCGGCTCCAGCGCGATCTCAAGCCGATATTGCGATGCAGCATAAAATGCGGCAGACTGGAACGATCTAGCAAATTGCGGAGGCGCTCATGCCGGCCGTCGCGACGACTACTCCGCTGCAGGCGGCGGTGCGCAAGGATCTTTATGACATCGGCGAGGTTCCTCCGCTCGGTCACGTCCCGCCACAGATGCACGCCTGGGCGATCCGCAAGGAACGCCACGGTCCGCCGGAGACCTCGATGCAGCTCGAGATCTTGCCGACCTGGCCGGTCGGTGAGGATGAAGTGCTGGTCTATGTCATGGCCGGCGGGGTCAACTACAACGGTGTATGGGCCGGGCTCGGCGTTCCGATCTCGCCGCTCGACGTCCACAAGCACCCGTTCCACATCGCCGGTTCGGACGCGTCCGGGATTGTTTGGGCTTACGGCTCGAAAGTCCGCCGTTGGAAAGTGGGCGATGAGGTCATCGTCCATTGCAATCAAGACGATGGGGACGACGAGGATTGCAATGGCGGCGACCCGCTGCTGTCGCCCTCGCAACGGATCTGGGGTTATGAGACGCCGGACGGGTCATTCGCGCAGTTTTGCCGTGTGCAGTCGCGCCAGCTCATGCCCAAGCCGCCACACCTGACCTGGGAGGAGGCGGCCTGCTACACGCTGACGCTTGCGACCGCCTATCGCATGCTGTTCGGCCACGCGCCCCACACCATGAAACCGGGCGATCATGTGCTGGTCTGGGGCGCCTCGGGCGGCCTTGGCGTGTTCGGCGTGCAGCTTGCGGCTGCCTCCGGTGCCAATGCAATCGGCATCATCTCGGACGAGAGCAAGCGCGATTACGTGATGCAGCTGGGCGCCAAGGGCGTCGTCAATCGAAAGGAGTTTTCCTGCTGGGGCCAGATGCCGAAGGTCGCCACACCCGCATACGAGAGCTGGGTCAAGGAAGCGCGCAGGTTTGGCAAGGCGATCTGGGACATCACCGGCAAACGCGACGTCGATATCGTGTTCGAGCATCCCGGCGAGGCGACGTTCCCGGTCTCCTGCTTGGTCGTGAAGCGCGGCGGGATGGTGGTATTCTGCGCCGGCACCTCCGGCTACAACCTGACCTTCGACGCTCGCTATGTCTGGATGCGGCAGAAACGCATACAGGGGTCGCATTTCGCCCACCTCAAGCAGGCCTCGGCCGCCAACCAGTTCGTGCTCGACCGCCGCATTGACCCCTGCATGAGCGAAGTCTTTCCCTGGACGAGAATTCCGCACGCGCACGAACTAATGCGTACCAACCGGCACCCGCCCGGCAATATGGCGGTGCTGGTCAACGCCCCGCGCACGGGGCTGCGGACGCTCGACGATGTGATCGAGGCAAGCGCAACATCGCAGCCGCATAGCGTTTTCCGCGCCTTGCCATAAGATTGGCATCTTTATTGCTTGGAATCTCGGCAGTGCACGTACGGGGGGCTTAACAGAGGAGTCCTCACCATGTGCGACTACAGCCTGCACAATGTGAAGTCGCGTGCTGCACGAGTCGGCGACAAGCTCACGACACGCAACTTTGGTACCGGCACGCGCGGCTTTGCCCCCCAGGAAGATTCCACCACGGCAGTATGCGTGCTTCCGGGGACGGAACTTGCGTTTTCCCAGGACGTTGCATGCGTCGCGTCCGGGTTCCTCGGCTTGGGCGCGCGCAGGATGGCCTACCAGACGGCGATCTTTCGCCAAATCAACAAGGACCAACCGCGGGTGCATCACGACGCACTCGAGTTTCCGGATGGGCAGACCGTACTGCTGACCGAACTCGTCGAGGGTCAGGAGGCAACCGTGCTGCAGCTGCCGGCGCAGCCTGTAACCGCAGCCGAGGCGGAAGCCCAACAGCGCGTGGCCCACGTCGGGTGATGTTGTTCGCCGCTCGGACGGCAGCGTAGAAGCAAGGGCCGCTCCCGGCGGAGCGGCCTTCTTTTGCTCTTCGCGTGATGCCACCGATGCATTCGCGCGGCGAATGCGACGCGAAATTGCGCGCAGGCGTCGAGCCGCTGCTTGCGCGTTGAATTTCGCGCAAGAACGAGCGCGGCTGTTCAGGTGTCCGCGGTTGCAGTCGCGGCGGAGGAGCGCGGGCGAGCCATCGCCGAATTGACCGCGCCGCCATAGACGAAGATGAATGCCGTCCAATACAGGAACACCAGCGCGATCATGGCGGAGGCAAGACCTGCGTAGTAGCTCACATAAGTGATGGCGAACTCGGCGAGATAGCGGCCGAAGGCGATGCCGGCGACGAGCCACAAGGCCAATGTCGCGATGATACCGGGCAGGATATCGATCACACGACGCCGGCCCGCCGGCAGCCACTTATGCGCGACAAACAGTGCGACCGTGAGAACCACGACCGCGATCGCGAAGCGGAAGAACGTGAAGGTGCCCTCGAGCGGCTCGAGCCACGGCGCATAGCGCAGCGCGGTCCGGAATATCAATGGGCCGAGCACAATGAGAAATCCCAGCGCTAGCAGTCCGACCGCCGCCACGAGCACATAGGCGATGGATTCAAGCCGCAGCAGGATCCAGTGCCGCGTTTCCACCATGCCATAGGCACGGTTCAGTCCGATTCGCAGGCTCTCCACCCCGCTCGAGGCGAAGAAAATGGCGAACAGAGCGCCGACCGTGAGCGCGCCGGTATGCGTTGTGGTCAGCACATCGTGAATTTCCCGTGCGATCGGTGCCGCGGCCTCCTCCGGCCAAGTCGCAAGCATCAGCTTTGCCACCTCGTCGGCGAGATCGTTGGAGCCGAAGACTCCGGCGAGCGAGGTCAGCACAATGAAGAACGGAAACATTGCCATCAGCGCGGAAAGAGCGATGTGGCTGGCAATGGCCCAGCCATCGTCGGCGAGGAAGTGCCAATAAGCGTCGACGGCGATGTGGAAAGCTCGTCGCATCGAGGCGTTAACTCGGGTATCGGGGATCCCAAATCCCAGCGCGCGTTATCCCAGGCACTCGATGTCATTCCAAGTGGTCAAGAATGCAGCAACGATTGTGCAAACGCCCGGCAACTGTCCGCTATGCGCCCCTATGGCGTTGCTTTTGTGCACTGCACGCGTAGTCTGAGGGCTTGCGCATTGCAAGCTGAAGGATAGCTGCGCGCGGAAGCCGTCACCGAGGGTGAACGTGGTGCTGGACAAAGCCGAACGCCCCGATGCCGAGTTGATTGCGCTTGCCCGCCAGGCGGCGCAGGCCGCCGAAACGTTGCTCGACGACGCCACGGCGGCGGTACGCCGGCGGGTCACCGTGGATCATCGGCTCGACGAGCGACTGCTCGACCGCGAGCAGCGCGCCGTGCATGGCCTTGCTTGGCTCGCGACCTATGTCGAATCAGTGCGGCAACTCGCGGCCTATGCCGAGCGGGCCGATGCGCGCGGCACGTTGGACGAGGTCGAGGAACTGCTGGTGCGGCTCGGGATCGGCGAATACCTCGCGCAGATTCAGGGCGGCATCCCCATGAGCCAAAGCGAGATCGTGCGTCCGGCCGATCTAGGGCTTGCCGCGGAGGCCGCAGCGGCACGCTTGGCAGGCTCGCTGCAGGCGTTCGCGACCTCGCATGTCGAGCACCGCGCGCGTCTCGTCGAGCGCATGCGCGCCCATCAGGATGCTACAGTCGGCGACTGCGGCCTGGACGAGACGCTGGGAACGATCCGCGAGGAGATGCGCAAGTTTGCCGACAGCGAGATCGCCCCACAGGCGCAACAATGGCATCGCAGCAATAGCTATATCCCACTCGATGTCATTACGCAGATGTCGGAACTTGGGGTATTCGGCCTCACCATCCCGCAGCGCTATGGCGGCCTCGGACTTGGTAAGGAGTCGATGTGCGTTGTCTCGGAGGAGCTCTCGCGCGGCTATATCGGGGTTGGCTCGCTTGGCACGCGATCCGAGATCGCCGCAGAATTGATCACGGGCGCCGGCACCGACGAGCAGAAGGAGCACTGGCTGCCGAAGCTCGCCGCCGGAGAGGTGTTGCCGACCGCCGTGTTTACCGAACCCAACAGCGGATCCGATCTCGCCTCAATCAGAACGCGGGCGGTCCGACAGGGCGACGTCTACAGAGTCTACGGCAACAAGACTTGGATCACGCACCCCGTGCGCGCCGATCTGATGACGCTGCTTGTGCGCACCAATCCGAGCGAAGGCGGCCACCGCGGGCTCTCCATGCTGCTGGCGGAGAAGCCTCGCGGCACCGATGACGATCCATTTCCGGCCGCAGGCATGTCGGGAACCGAAATAGAGGTTCTCGGCTATCGCGGAATGAAAGAATACGAGATCGCGTTCGATGGTTTCGAGGTGAAGGCTGAGAATCTGCTCGGTGGCGTCGAGGGGCTGGGCTTTCGGCAGCTGATGCAGACCTTCGAATCAGCGCGCATTCAGACTGCGGCGCGCGCGATCGGCGTGGCGCAAGCAGCCATGGAGCAGGCGCTCGCCTATGCCCAGCAGCGCCAGCAATTCGGCGAGCCGATCATCAATTTCCCTCGTGTCGCTGACAAGATCGCAATGATGGCAGTCGAGATCATGATCGCGCGCCAGCTCACCTATTTCGCAGCGCGGCGAAAAGATTCAGGCAAGCGCTGCGATCTCGAGGCCGGCATGGCCAAGCTCTTGGCCGCCCGCATCGCCTGGGCTAACGCCGATAATGCAGTGCAAATTCACGGCGGCAATGGTTTCGCGCTCGAGTTTCCCGTCTCGCGCCTACTGTGCGACGCACGCATTCTGAGCATTTTCGAGGGTGCGGCGGAAATCCAGGCGCAGGTCATTGCGCGCCGGCTGCTCTCTGCGAGCAACTGAATCGGGCCCTGCGGCGTTGGCTTTACGGCGCAACCAATCCCAAGAGCGCCGACGTTTAATCTGAGCCGACAGGTATCGCATGCAAAAGCTCAAAATCCGGCAAGGCGACTAGATCATCGTCTGCGACGGCAAGAAGGCTCTGGTGCTGGAGACCATCGGCGACGATAAGTTCCTCAATCTCAGGACCAGGGAAGTTTACGAGCATCCCGACCCGAAAACGCACGAGCTGGGAACCGACGCGCCGGGCCGCGCCTTGAATTCCCTCGGCACCCCGCGCAGCGCGATGGAGCAGACCGACTGGCATACGCAGGAGGAAGAGAAGTTCCTGCGCAAGGTCGCCGATCGCCTCGATGCCGCGGTGAACGCCGGACAGGCGAAGTCGCTGATCCTTGTCGCGCCGCCACGGGCCCTTGGCGTGCTGCGGCAAACCTATTCTCATACTTTGCGCGCTGCGGTGCGCAGCGGAAATCGACAAGGATTTCGTCAAGCTTCCCGTGCATGAGATCGAGAAGCACCTTGCAGCGTGAATGACATTCGGGGCGAGGGCGGCTTGCCTTCGCTCCACCCATCTCGGCGCGGTCAGGCCGCCCGAGCTGACCGCTTCAACAGTTTGTCGGAGTTGCCTGACAGGATCGCCTCGCCGTCCTTGCCGAGCGCGCGCAGCTCCGCCACGAAGTCGCGCACCGCCGCGCGCTCGCGGATTTCCTGCGGATAGTCGGTGGCAAAGACGATGCGAGACACCGGGATCTCGATCAATGCGGCCCTTACGGCGCCCATGGCGCCGCAGAATCCTGCCGTATCGAATACCATGTTGTGCTGCAGGTAATGATCGAACTCCCGCTGTGGCGTCTTGCCGTGACGCGCGTTGTCCGCCGTCCCCCAGAAATCCTTGTCCTGATAGGAACGGATGCGGCCGAGCAGCGCGGCGAGCCCCCCGCCGAGATGTGACATGTGCACCGTCAGCGCCGGGTGGCGATCGAACACGCCGGCATTGATCAGGCGAATCGTCGCCATCACTAGCGAAAATTCCCGACCGACCGAACGCGCCATGTCATAGCCGTCGAACTGCTGCGTCTGATTGAGTTTGAGCGCGGGGTGCACGAAAACGAACAAGCCGAGCCTGGCGCATTCGGCCCAGAAGGGCTCGAATTCGGCGGCGTCGAGGTAAAGGCCGTTCGTTTCCGACGTGATCACCACGCCGGGAAAGCCGAGCTCGTGCTTGCATCGCGCCAACTCGCGCAAAGCCGGCGCGCCGCCGAGGGGATTGGCGTGGGCCGCGCCGATAAAACGGCCGGGGTAATCGCGCTCCGCTTTTTTGGCGGTCTCGTTGCACAGGCGCGATTTGTCGAGATCGGCGCACATCCCGGCGGCGCTGGTGAGCAAGGCGACATCGATGCCGGCCTCGTCCATCATGCGGATATGTTCCTCGAGATCGAACAACATCCAATGGAAGATGAAGCTCGGCGCGCCATGCTCGTCGTAGGATACGATTTTGCGCCGGCCGAGATCCTTTGGCATCAATTCGCGCGGCGTGAAATGGTGCTGGAAATCGACGATCATCGTGCAGTGCCTCCCATCGCTATGCCCGCGCGCGTCAACCGATTGCGCGGAGGTCCTCTAAGGTGCGTCCGACGGCGAGGTCAAGCGGCGTGCACGGGATATGGCCGATCGCCGCCTTAAGCGTGCTGCCGTCGATACGGTGCGGCTCGTTCCAGAGATAGGCGATTTCGGACAATTCGCGGCAGAGCGGCACAATCGGCCGCAGCGCATGAATGAGCCACCATGTCATGTGTTTAACCTCGAAGCTGCCCGGCATCGCTCGTGCGATCGCCGCAGTCAATTCGCGACCGGTGGTTGCGTGACCGGGAAAGCCGAAGCTCGCGAACCTTGGAAGTGCTTCGCGAACACTGGCAAGGCGCAGGAGGGCGGACGCGACATCGGGCAGATAGGCCCATTCATGCGTCACCTCGAGCGGCCCCGGATAGGTAATGCGACCACGGCCGATCTCCTTGATGAGCACGAGATCGAACCATGACCCGACCCCGGCGCCGTAAAAATCGCCCGCGCGCAGAATGATGGTACGCACGCCGCGCTCAGCCGCTTCCATCATGCGATCTTCGATCGCCATTCGCAGCTGTCCCTTGCGCGACGACGGTCGCATCGGCGCAGTCTCGTCGATGACCGGCGGCACCGGCGAACCGTAGTTGTAAAGATTACCGGGGAAGAGCAGCGTCGCGCCCGCTGTTTCTGCCGCGGCGACGGCGGAATAGGCGAGCGGTAGGGCCAGCCGCGACCAATCCGTGTACGGCGGGTTGAGCGCGTGCACCACGACGTCGGCGCCACGCGCTGCTTTGTCGACCGCGGCGTGGTCGAGCGCGTCAATCTCCACGACCTCGGTATCGGCCGGCGCGTGGGCCGCGCCGCCCGGCCGCACCAGGCTGATCACGGTCCAGCCGGCATCGCGGAATGCCTCCCCCGCCTTGTGGCCGAGCCGACCGGCCGCGCCGAGTACCAGGACACGCGCACTCATGACCATCGACTGGCGAGCTGGAAAGGCATTCGTGGCGACCGGGCGAGCTGTCGAGCGATCGTACGCGCCGTCCCAGTCATTTCAAATGCCGCCGATTTGATTGTCGGATGGAGGATACGTCGCCGCCAGGAACTGAAACTCAGGCGATGGTCTCACCATATCGAGGGGTGCTAAGAGGTTGCCGATGAGCGAATTCTTGATCTATGCCCTCGTGCCGATCGCAATCGGCGCCGTCGCGGTAGTGCTGCTGCTTGGATTGCACAACATGGCGCGCGGCGGCTCGCCGCACCGCTCGCAGAAGCTGATGCGGCTTCGCGTGCTGCTGCAATTCGTGGCGATCATCATCATCATGTTCACGATTTGGATAATCGGCAAATAGGGTGTTGCGATGGTCGTTCTCAACAAGATCTATACGCGCACCGGTGACGACGGCACGACGGCGCTCGGGAGCGGCGCCCGGCGCAAGAAGTACGATTTGCGCGTCGAGGCCTACGGCACGCTAGACGAGGTCAATGCGGTGATCGGCATCGTGCGGCTCCACCTCGGCGATGAGCCTGCGCTCGACGGCATGCTCGCGCGCATACAGAACGATCTGTTTGACGTCGAAGCTGATCTCTGCCTTTCCGAGAAGGGGCCGGGCGGCGCGCGCATGACCGTGACCGACGCACAGGTGGACTGGCTGGAGCAGCGCATCGACGAGCTCAATGGCGATCTCGCGCCGTTACGGTCCTTCATTCTGCCGGGCGGAAGCCCCGCCGCCGCGTATCTTCACCTTGCGCGCACGGTGTGCCGCCGTGCCGAGCGGATAATGGTCGAGCTCAACGACACGCCGGCCGAAGCCGTCACGCCGGCGGCGCTCAAATACGTCAACCGGCTATCGGACTTCCTCTTCGTCGCGGGCAGGCACGCCAACGCCAAGGGCACGTCCGACGTGCTGTGGCAACCCGGAAAAAATCGGTGATCCGAGACCTTGCATGGTCGTGCCGCTCTACGACGACAATCCATTCACCCCGCCGGTGAAGCCGGTGGTCACCTGGGGCCTGATCGCGCTCAATCTCGCGATCTTGCTCTATGAGGTGGGAGCGAGCCAGCTCGCGCTTGATCGCATCATCGATTCCTTCAGTCTCATGCCCGCGGCCTTCATCGGCGACACCGGCGCGCGGGGATGGGTACCGGCTTTCCTCACCATCATCACCTACCAGTTCTTTCATGCGGATATCACGCACGTCGTGGGCAACATGATCTTCCTGTGGGTGTTCGGCGACGATATCGAACGGGTGCTCGGCCGTGGACGGTATCTCGCATTCTATCTCCTCTGCGGTGTCATCGGCGGGCTCGTCTTCGTGGCCAATGATCCGCATTCCACAATCGAGCTGATCGGCGCGTCGGGCGCGGTGGCAGGTGTCGTGGTCGGCTATGTAATGCTGCGGCCCTGCGCCAAGATCACTGTACTGCTCGGCGTCATTCCATTGCGGATCAGCGCCTATTGGGTCGTGGGCCTGTTCGTCGTCAGTCAATTGTGGAATCTGGGCGCGTCATCCAAGAGCGAAGTTGCCTATTGGTGCCACTTCGGCGGGATGTTGGGCGGGGCTGTCCTCTTTCCGCTCCTGAAGCCGCGGGCGGTCAGGCTGTTCCAGTGCCTGCAGCCCGTGCCGGATACCGTAGTGCAGATCGGCCCCCAGCGCGCCGGTCCTGCCGCGAGGGTGAACGACCTCCGTTGACACTACAAGGCAGCGGCCATTAGGTTGCCGCCGTCTTTGCCGGGCGGCCACGGCCGACGCTGTCGTCGCGAGAGCCAATTTCCATGAAAATCCTGGTGCCCGTGAAACGGGTCGTCGACTTCAACGTCAAAATTCGTGTCAAGACCGACGGCAGCGGCGTTGAGCTGGCGAACGTGAAAATGTCCATGAATCCCTTCGACGAGATTGCCGTCGAGGAAGCACTCCGGCTCAAGGAGAAGGGTAAGGCAACCGAAGTCGTCTGCGTGTCCATTGGTCCGCCGCAGGCCACTGAAACCATCCGCACGGGGCTTGCGATGGGAGCCGACCGCGGCATCCTGGTGAAGACCGACAAAACGCTCGAGCCGCTCGCTGTCGCCAAGATCCTCAAGGCGATCGTCGAGCAGGAGAAGCCGGGGCTGGTCATCATGGGCAAGCAGGCGATCGACGATGACTGCAATCAGACCGGCCAAATGCTGGCGGCGCTCACCGGGTGGCCGCAGGGCACCTTCGCGTCGAAACTGGTGATAGAGGGCGACGGGGTTTTGGTCACGCGCGAGGTCGACGGCGGCCTGCAGACAGTCAAGCTTAAGAGCCCGGCGATCGTGACCACCGATCTGCGCCTCAACGAGCCGCGTTATGCGAGCCTCCCCAACATCATGAAAGCCAAGAAGAAGCCGATCGACGAGAAGACGCCTGACGCTTACGGAGTCGACATCGCGCCGCGGCTCGACGTGCTCAAGACCAGCGAGCCGGCAGGGCGCAAGGCGGGCGTGAAAGTCAAGACGGTGGGCGAGCTGATCGACAAGCTCAAGAACGAAATGGGGGTGATCTGATGTGCGCACGGCGCTGCAAAGGGTGCACGGCGCCCATCCGGCGATCATCGAACTTCCACGACCTCGCGCTCATGATCGCTCCGCTGCCATGACCACGCTCCTCGTTGCCGAGCACGACAACAAAACGCTCAAGGATGCGACTGCCAAGGCGCTGAGCGCCGCTAAAGCGCTCGGGGCGGAGGTGCATGTACTGGTTGCCGGTAAGGACTGTCGGGCGGTCGCCGAGGCCGCTGCCAAGCTCGACGGCGTCAGCAAGGTTCTGCTCGCCGATGCCGCCGGCTACGAGCACATGCTGGCCGAACCGACAGCGGCGCTCGTCCACTCGCTGGCGCGCGATTACGATGCGATCGTCGCGCCAGCCACCACGACGGGCAAGAACATCATGCCGCGCGTCGCGGCTTTGCTCGACGTCATGCAGATTTCCGACATCGTCAAGGTCATCGCGCCCGACACGTTCGAGCGGTTGATCTATGCCGGCAACGCGGTGCAGACCGTACGTTCGAAGGATAAGACGAAGGTGATCACGGTACGCACGTCGACGTTTCAGGCGACGGGTACGGGAGGTTCAGCGCCAATCGAGCAGGTCGCAGCCGCCGTCGACCCCGGCCTTTCCAGTTTCGTTGGCGAAGAACTATCCAAATCGGAGCGCCCCGAACTGACCTCTGCGAAGATCATCATTTCCGGGGGGCGAGCCATGCAAAGTCGGGAAAACTTCACTAAATATATCGAACCGGTCGCCGATAAACTCGGTGCTGCCATCGGTGCCTCGCGGGCGGCGGTCGATGCCGGCTATGCCCCAAACGACTGGCAGGTCGGCCAGACCGGCAAGGTGGTGGCGCCGGAACTTTACATCGCCGTCGGGATTTCCGGCGCGATCCAGCACCTCGCCGGCATGAAAGATTCGAAGGTCATTGTGGCCATCAACAAGGATGAAGAGGCGCCGATCTTCCAGGTGGCCGATTATGGACTCGTCGCCGATCTGTACCAGGCGCTTCCGGAACTGGCGGCGGAACTCGGCAAAATCGGACGTTGACAATAGTGCCACGGCGAATGGCCGTAGGCACTCGGTAGAGCAGGCGAAAGAGCATGATCGAGGTCAAAGAGCGGCCGAAGTCCCGTTCCGGCAACCCGGCCTTTCAGATTCGCAAGATCGGCGTGATTGGCGCGGGGCAGATGGGCAGCGGCATCGCCCATGTCAGCGCGCTCTCTGGGTTCGACGTCAAGCTCAACGATCTCTCCGCCGACCGGATCAAGGCCGGGATCGCCACGATCAACGGCAACATGGCACGGCAGGTGAGCCGCAAGCGCATCACCGAAGAGGAGCGGCAGGCCGCGCTCAAGCGCATCACACCGGCCGAGACGTTCGAGGCCTTCGCCGATTGTGATCTCATCATCGAGGCGGCGACCGAGAAGGAGGATACCAAACGCGCGATCTTCGCGAGTGTCTGCCCCGTAATCAAATCCGACGCCATCATCGGGACCAACACGTCATCGATCTCGATCACGCGGCTCGCCTCCGCGACCGACCGGCCGGAGCGCTTCATCGGCATCCATTTCATGAATCCGGTGCCGCTGATGGAACTGGTCGAGCTCATCCGCGGGATTGCCACCGACGACGTTACCTTCGATACGACCAAGCAGTACGTGGCCAAGCTGGGCAAGACGATCGCGATGGCGGAGGATTTTCCCGCTTTCATCGTGAACCGGATTTTGCTGCCGATGATCAACGAGGCGATCTACACGCTCTATGAAGGGGTCGGCAACGTAGAGGCCATCGACACGGCCATGCGGCTCGGTGCCCACCATCCGATGGGACCGCTCGAGCTCGCAGACTTCATCGGGCTCGACACCTGTCTCTCGGTCATGCAGGTCCTGCACGAAGGCTTGGCGGATTCCAAGTATCGGCCGTGTCCGCTGTTGGTGAAATACGTCGAAGCGGGGTGGCTCGGCCGCAAGACCCAGCGCGGCTTCTACGATTATCGCGGCGAAAAGCCGGTACCGACGCGCTGATCGTCGCCAATTCAGTCAAGCAAATAGCGCCCGCCGCGGAATACGCGGCGAGACCTGCGTACCTCCTGCGCGCCCGCTTGTGTTCTCGCGTAAAATAAATGATTCAGCTTTGCGGGCGCTGCAGCGCCGCGGTCACGAGCTTCACCGCGTCCTCGCTCGCCCATTCCGCCGGACCCGCAATGGTGCCGATCTCGCACCCGGCCGGATCGACCAGAACCGTAGTCGGCATTCCGGCGGCGCGGCCCACCATCTTCAAATCCTGAAAGACCTTGGCGCTGGTGTCGGCATAATAGGCGAGCCGCCCGACTTCGACCTCCTTGAGCCAAGCGCGCGGCTTATCGGCATCGCGGGTATCGATATTGACCGCAACCACTTCGAAAGGCGGTCCGCCGAGTTTTCCCTCGAGCGCATCGAGCGCCGGCATCTCCTTGCGGCAGGGCACGCACCAGGTGGCCCATAGGTTGAGCAGCACCGTGCGCCCGCGCCAGTCGACGAGGTGGCGCTCTGTCCCTTTCCCATCGCGGAAGGCAAGATCCGGCAGGCGCAGCGGCTGCTCGGCAACGGTGAATGCGGCCACTTCTCCGCGCGCGAGCGGCGCAAGACCTTGTGCCAGCTCCACCGCGCCAGCGCAGGTGGCGTCTGCCGCATTGCGCTTGAGCGCTCCGATCCCGTATACCGCCGCGAACACGGTGGCGCCGCCGGCGATTGCGGCGACCACGATCGTGACAAGCCGCCGCTTGGCATGAGTTCGCGCTGCAGCTTCGGGCCCGGTCATGACAGGCGAAACCTCGGTAGGCGTGCCATGAGCAACAAGATGTGGGGCGGGCGTTTCCGCACCAGCCCCGACGCGGTCATGCAGGACATCAATGCCTCCGTTGATTTCGATCGGCACCTCTTCCGCCAAGACATTGCCGCCAGCCAAGCCCATGCCGCGATGCTAGCCAAACAGGGCATCATCACGGCCGACGATGCCCGCAAGATTGCTCACGGTCTAGACACGATCCTGTCAGAGATCGAGAGCGGCAGGTTCAAGTTCAAGCGGGCGCTCGAAGACATCCACATGAACGTGGAGAGCCGGCTCGCCGAGTTGATAGGGCCGGCGGCGGGCCGGCTGCACACCGCGCGATCGCGGAACGATCAGGTCGCAACCGATTTGCGGTTATGGGTCAGGGCGACGATCGATTCGGTGGATCATGCGCTGGCCGGCTATCAGCGCGCTCTCGCGGAGAAGGCGCTCGAGCACGCGGCAACCGTGATGCCCGGCTTCACCCACATGCAGGTCGCGCAGCCCGTGACTTTCGGTCACCATCTCCTGGCCTATGTGGAAATGGCCGCGCGCGACCGCGGCCGGTTCGCCGACGCGCGCGACCGCGGGAATTTTTGTCCGCTCGGCGCCGCAGCGCTCGCCGGCACTGCCTTTCCGGTCGACCGCGCCATGACGGCAAAGGCGCTGGGCTTCCAGGCGCCCATGGCCAATTCGCTCGATGCCGTCTCCGACCGCGATTTCGTGCTCGAGGCGCTCGCCGCTGCGGCAATCACCGCGGTGCACCTGTCGCGCTTTGCCGAGGAGATCGTCATCTGGTGCTGCCCCATCGTCGGATTCATCTCGCTCTCGGACCGCTTTACCACCGGCTCGTCGATCATGCCGCAGAAGCGCAATCCCGACGCCGCCGAGCTTGTGCGGGCCAAGAGCGGGCGCATCGTCGGCGCGCTCGAGGCGCTGCTCATCGTGCTGAAAGGCTTGCCGCTCGCATACCAAAAGGACATGCAGGAGGACAAGGAAGGCGTGATGGACGCCTTTTCCGCTCTGACGTTGTCGATTGCGGCGATGGCCGGCATGGTTCGCGACATGACGCCTGACGTCGCGCGCATGCGCCAGGCTGCCGGGACAGGCTATTCGACCGCGACCGATCTCGCCGATTGGCTGGTGCGCACGCACAAGATGCCGTTCCGCGAGGCCCATCACGTCACCGCGCGCATCGTCGCCAAGGCGGCGAGCGAGAATGTTCAACTCCATCAAATGCCACTCGCCGCCATGCAGGCGATGGAGAAACGGATCACCAAGGACGTGTTGGCCGTGCTTAGCGTCGATGCTTCAGTAAGAAGCCGCGCCAGCTATGGGGGCACCGCCCCGAAGAACGTGCGCCGCGAGGCGAACAGGTGGCTTAAGACCTTGGCAAAAGGGCAATGATAAACTCCACACTCGTGGCGGCGTTTGGCCATGCTGTCGCCTCGCGCGTGCGATCTGCTATGGTGCCCTCAATCGAGGAGTGGCTGAATTGACGTCCTTATCCGACCTGCGCCTCGCCCGGATTGCGGCCATCGGCGCGCTCGTCGCCGCGCTTGGCCTGGCGGGGTGCGGGCGCAAGGGCGGGCTCGACCCGCCGCCGGGAGCGACCGCCGCCGATACCAGTCCCTCGCGGCCGGACCTCGAGCCTGCGATCGGGCCCGACGGCAAGGTCATCCCGTCGCCGCAAGGACCGCAACGGCGCACGCTCATCGACTGGCTGATCAACTGAGCTCTCGTCATGCACCATTTCGTCTATCGCAACGGCGTGCTCCACGCCGAGGCGGTCAATCTCATTGATCTCGCGCAGGCGGTCGCGACCCCATTCTATTGCTACTCGACCGCGACGCTCAGGCGTCATTATGAGGTGTTCGCCGTGGCGTTCAACGATGTGAGCGCCCTTATCTGTTACGCCATGAAGGCGAATTCGAACCAAGCCGTCATCAAGACACTCGCTGCGCTCGGGGCCGGCGCCGACGTGGTATCCGAGGGCGAGCTCAAGCGCGCGCGTGCGGCCGGCATCGCGCCGGACAAGATCATGTTCTCCGGCATCGGCAAGACGGCGGCCGAGCTCGCGCTCGCCGTCGACGAGGGTATCCTGTGCGTCAATGTCGAGTCCGACGCCGAGCTGGAGCTGCTGTCCTCGATCGCAACGAGCAAGGGCCGCAACGCCCGTATTGCGGTTCGCGTCAACCCTGACATCGATCCCAAGACCCACGCCAAAATCGCGACCGGCAAGGCCGAAAACAAGTTCGGCATTCCGATCAGCCGCGCCCGCGAGGTATATGCCAAGGCCGCGAAACTACCCGGTCTCGAAGTGACCGGCGTGGACATGCATATCGGCAGCCAGATTACGGAGCTCGAGCCTTTCGATGATGCGTTTGCCCTTTTGTCGGATTTCGTCCGGACCTTGCGTGCCGATGGCCACGCCATCAGCCATATCGATCTGGGTGGCGGGCTCGGCATTCCCTACCGGGAGGACAACGAGCCTCCGCCGCATCCTGAGGCCTATGCCGCCATGGTCAAGCGTGCGACGCACGACCTTGACTGCACGCTCATCTTCGAGCCGGGACGTCTGATCGTCGGCAATGCGGGCATCCTGTTGACCCGCGTGCTCTACCTCAAGCGCGGTGAGGCCAAGACGTTCGTCATCGTCGACGCCGGGATGAACGATCTCATTCGGCCCACGCTCTACGAGGCCCATCACGACATTCGTCCGGTGCGTGAGCCGGCTCCGAACGCCGCCCGCATCGTCGCCGATGTGGCCGGGCCGGTTTGCGAATCGGGCGACTTTCTGGCGCTCGAGCGCGAGATGGTCGAGCCCCGGCCCGGCGATTTGCTCGCGGTAATGACGGCCGGCGCCTATGGCGCCGTCCAGGCCGGCACATACAACACGCGCGCATTGGTGCCGGAAGTGCTTGTGCGGGAAAATGAATGGGCGCTGGTGCGGCCGCGCCTGGAGGTTGCGGACCTGATCGCGCTCGACCGCCTGCCCCCTTGGCTCTAGAGCGGCGCCGAACCATATCGTATAGGCGCCGTTTTCATCAGGAAGTGCCTTCCTTTTCCCCGCTGGCAGAGGGGCGGTTGCATGTTAAGATTGGCAGATTCTCTTTACTGGAGATGGGCTTGACCGATCGGCCCGCCGACGCCGCGAACTCCCAACCAGTCCCGCTGCCGCAGGGCGCGGGCAGTGACGTGCTCACACGCGCGCTCGTCCGGGCGCGCTGGACCATTTTCTGGGAAAGGCTATGGCCGGCGCTGGCATCGGTTGCCACCGTCATCGGCCTGTTCCTGGCGGTGTCGTGGCTCGGGCTCTGGCTTTGGATGCCGCCGATCG
>DATNNX010000207.1:0-32288 GCA_035601615.1 Xanthobacteraceae bacterium | reverse complement strand
GATGCTGTAACTCGGTGCGCAGCGCCTTGAACGTGGCAGTGGTAGCGCTTTTCGGCCGAGGAAAGCTGTGAAGCTCCTCGACCCGATAGTCCACCTGATGTCTCACCAGCTCATGGATCAAGGTGAGGATCCTGGCGTCCTGTTTTCTCTGCTTGTCACGAAGGCGCCGAAGCGCATCCGCGCGGCGTTGCCGGGTCCAGTTGTCGTTGCTCTTCATGTCACGTCCGTGTTGTATCGACTAGCCGAGCTGATCCTAACATACTGAAATTCAATGGGATATATTACAACATACGTGACATGGAGTCGTGGCGGCTAACGTACCGCTCGAAATGCAAGTAATGCCGATGAAATAAGGGTTTCTGCGCTGGCTGGGGGACTAGGATTCGAACCTAGATTAACGGAGTCAGAGTCCGCTGTTCTACCATTGAACTATCCCCCACCTGCGAAGACGCGAGCTTCAGGGAGGCCGCGGTGCGCATTGTCTTTCGCTGGCCGAGGTCGCGTCCTCGCCGGCAGACATCTAGGGCATCTTGCAACCATTTCCAAGCCGCAAGGGCGCAAACGTCCGCAGCGATCGTGGCGGCAGCCCCGCTTACGCCGTGCGGCGCCCCGACATACCAAAGGCGACGGTGGCAATGGCGATGACCGCGCAGGCGGCGACGTAGAGAAAAACCGCGCGCGGATATCCGTGGTCGAGGAACTGGGCGAAAATCAGCGGTGCCACCATGCCGCCGATATGAAAGCCCGTGGTCACGAAGCCGAACACTTTTCCGAACGAGCCCGGGGGCGTGACCGAGCGCACGATCATGTCGCGCGAGGGCATGGCCATGCCGCTCGCGAGACCGCTCAGCGACGTGACGAGCACGAGCAGGAGCGCGCCTGGATCCACGAAAGCGATGAAGGTGCTGGCGGCGCCCGTCACCAGCAAGCCGGCGCAGGCCACGAGATTGTGCCGCGCCGTGCGCCCCGCGAGCGCTCCGCCGAGCAGGACCCCGATCGCACTCATCGTCAGAAGCCCGGTGAGCGCGGTATTGGCGAGTCCGGGCGGCGTCGCATAGAGGGCGGCGAGCCCAACCACCAGATACTGATTGAGGCCGCCGCCGACCATCGACAGCACGACGAAGAAGATGAGGTTGAGCAGGATCGGCGGCGAAAGGAGGAGCCGCCATCCGTCGGCGGACGCGCTGACGGCTTCGGCGCCGTGGGATTTCGCGTGGGCCGGGCGCACGATCGGCGGCTCTGCCTGCACCGCAAGAAAGAGCGCCGCGACAACGCCGAGTACCGACGAGCAGAGAAAAGCGCCACGCCATCCCACCGCGTCCTCCAGGAACAGAAGCGTCACCGGCGCGATGGCCGAACCGATCATGCCGGAGCAAGTGTGGAACGAGAAGACCTGGGTCATGCGCCGGGGCGACACGCGCTCGGAAAGAAGCGCGTAGTCGGCAGGATGGTAGACCGTGTTCGCGAGCCCCAAGACGGCGAACATTGCGATGAAGACCCAATACGAATTGGCGAGACCCGCGACGGCGATCGCGGCGGAGCCCAATAGGAGCCCGCCGATCAAGTTGATGCGCGCCCCGGTGCGGTCGATGAAGAAGCCGGCTGGCGTCTGCAAGACCGCTGATACGAAGCCGAAGGCGGTCAGCGCGAGGCTCAGCTCCGTGTAGCTCACGCCGAAATCCGCGCGGATGAACGCGAACAGCGGCGCGAGGGTGAGCATGTAATAATGGCTCACCAGATGGGCAAAGCACACGCCGGTGACGAGCTTGCTCTCGCTCGCGCGGGAGGCGGGGAGGGCTTGCGCAGCTTGGGTCATCGGTCTGCGATGCGGCGCGGCCGATCAAGCCGCGGGCGCGACGCGCGCGTCCTGGATCGCGCGCCAGACCCGGTAAGGCGTTGCCGGCATGTCCATGTGGCGAATGCCGAATTGCGAGAGCGCATCGGCGATCGCGTTCATGACGCAGGTGAGAGAGCCGGCGCAGCCGGCTTCGCCACAGCCTTTGACGCCGAGCACGTTGGTCTTCGCCGGCACCGGATGGTGAACCACCCCGACCTCGGGCGAATCGCTCGCGCGTGGGAGCGCATAATCCATGAAAGATCCGGTCAGGAATTGCCCGTCGCCGTCGTAGACGGTCATCTCCATCAGCGCTTGGCCGATTCCCTGGATGACGCCGCCGTGCAGCTGCCCCTCGACAATCAGCGGGTTGATGACGGTGCCGAAATCATTGACCGAGGCGTATTTCACCACCTCGATCACGCCGGTCTCGGGATCGAGCTCGACTTCGCAGACGTGGCATCCATTCGGATACGTGGAGGCGCCGGGGCCCTCGCTCACGTGACGGACGTCGAGAGTTGCGGGGATGCCCTCCGGCAGCTTGAGTCCTGCGCGCAGCCGCGCGGCCAAGTCCACGATCCCGATCGCGCGATCGGTGCCGGCGATGACGAAGCGGCCGTTGGCGAATTCGATGTCGGCGGGTGAGGCTTCGAGCACGTGCGAGGCGATCTGCTTGCCGTGCTCGATCACCTTGGCAGCCGCTTCCACGATTGCGGTGCCGCTGTGCATGATCGACTTCGAGCCGCCGGTGCCACCTCCCGCCAAGAGCTCGTCGCTGTCGCCTTGCAGGAGGCGGACGCGCTCGAACGGAATGCCGAGCCTGTCGCTGAGCACCTGCGCGAACGGCGCCGCGTGACCCTGCCCGTAATCGAGCGTGCCGGTGATGACAGTGACCGTGCCGTCCGCTTCGAAGCGGATGCCGCCCATTTCCTTGCTCGGCGGCGCTGTGACCTCGAGGAAGCTTCCGACGCCAAGCCCGCGCAGCTTTCCGCGCTTGCGGCTCTCGCGTTTGCGGCGCGCGAAACCCTTCACGTCCGCGACCTTGAGCGCGTGCTTGAACAGGCCTGGAAAGTCGCCGCTGTCGTAATTGCTGCCCGAGGCCGTCTTGATCGGAATCTCGCGCGGCTTGATCTGGTTGCGCCGGCGCAGCTCCAGGCGATCGATGCCCATCTCGGCGGCGGCCACATCGATCAGCCGCTCTATGTAATAGTTGCCCTCGGGCCGGCCGGCGCCGCGATAGGCGGAGACGTGCGAGGTGTTGGTGAAGACGCACTTGGTGGAGACCTCGATCAACGGCGTGCGATAGACGTTCTGTACGTTCTTGACGACGTTGATCGTCGAGGGCATCGGCGCCACCGGAGACAGAAAGGCGCCCATATTCCCGAAGTTGGTGATGCGGACAGCGAGAAAGTTGCCGTCGGCGTCGAGCGCGAGCTCGGCGGTGAGCTCATGATCGCGGCCGTGGCTGTCGGAGACGAAACTTCCCGAGCGTTCGTCGGTCCATTTCACGGGGCGGCCCAGCGCACGCGTGGCGTGCAGGACGCAGACATATTCCGGGAACGGCGCCGCCTTCATGCCGAACGAGCCGCCGACGTGGCCGGTGACGATGCGCAGCTGCTTGGGCTCGACTTTGAGAATCTCCGCCATGTTGCCGCGCAAGCCGAACACGCCCTGGGAGGGCGCATGCAGAGTGAAGCGTCTGCTGGCCTTGTCGTAGACGCCGATGGCGGCGCGCGGCTCCATGGCGTTGACGACCACACGGCTGTTGACAAGCTTGAGCCGTGTGACGTGCGCGGCTTTGGCGAAAGCGGCCGCGACCTGTTCGCTGTCGCCGTAGTGGTAGTCGAGCGCGACATTGCTGGGCGCTTCCTCGTAAAGTAGCGGGGCGCCGGCACGCGCGGCCTCCTCCGGCCGGACCACCGCGGGCAGGGCATCGATCTCGACCTCGACGGCCTCGGCAGCGTCTTTTGCCTCAAGCAGCGTCTCGGCAACGACGAAGGCGACGGGATCGCCGACGTAGCGCACCTTGTCGGTTGCGAGCGCCTGCCGCGGCGGCTGCTTCATGGGCGTGCCGTCGCGGTTCTTGAACGGCACGATGCATTTGAGCGTGCCGTACTCGGCGAGATCGGCACCGGCATAGACCCCGAGCACGCCAGGTAGCTGGCGCGCCGCGGATGTGTGGATGGCCTTGATCACGCCGTGGGGAACGCGGCTGCGGACGATGACCGCATAGGCCTCGCCGGGGAGCTTGACGTCGTCGGTGTAGCAGCCCTCTCCGCGCACCAGGATGGGGTCTTCGCTGCGGGGCACCGGCTGCCCGATGCCGAATTTCATGACGGCGAAGGCCTGCGGATCGTTTTGCAGATTCATCCAAGCAATGCCTTGATTAATAGATCGCCTGCAAGCCGGTCGGCCGCAGGCGATGAGCTCCACGGATCAGGCCGCCCCCGGCGTCGAACCAAGCGGGCGGCGCGGCTTCGAGATAAAGGACGCAAGCCGCCTCGACAAGGATGTTGCGCCGGGCCATGCGCTCAGCGCGCATCTGTTGCGCGAGCAGGCCGCGTGTTACACTTGATCCGATCTTGGTTCGGACAAGCTGCGGCCGTTGAGCGAGGGAACGCTTCGGCGCGGCAGGAAGGAATTTGATGAAGGACGAGGGCCGGGCAGCCGGCGGCCTCGACCCTGCCCATGAGCGGGCGCCGCAACAGCGCTCCCGCTGGGGTCGACGCTCCCCTTACGGCTATCCGCGTGCCGACGGCGCGCAGGCACCGGTCACCTATGCGGCGCTTGATCTCGGCACCAACAATTGCCGGCTCCTGGTTGCCCGCCCGACCGGCGACAGCTTCCGCGTTGTCGATGCATTCTCCCGCATCATCCGCCTCGGCGAGGGCGTGTCGACCTCCGGCCGCATCAGCGATGCGGCGATCGCCCGCGCGGTTTCGGCGCTCGCGATCTGTCGCGACAAGATGCGCAATCGCAGCGTCACGCGGGCGCGGCTGATCGCGACCGAGGCATGTCGGGCGGCCGAGAACGGCGCCGAATTCCGCGCCCGCATCGCCGGCGAGGTGGGCCTCGAGCTCGAGATCATCGACCGTGAAACCGAGGCCACGCTCGCGGCGACCGGCTGCACGCCCCTCATCGATCCGCGCGCCGATGCCGTGGTCCTGTTCGACATCGGCGGCGGCTCTTCGGAGCTCGTGTGGCTTGACCGTTCGCCACCGAGCGGACGCGGGCCGCCGCTGCCGAGGATCAAGGCCTGGGCGTCGCTGCCGGTCGGAGTGGTCACGCTCGCGGAGCGCCACGGCGGACACCTGGTCACGCGCGAAATCTACGCGGCGATGATCGCCGAGGTCGCCACGTTCGTGGACGGCTTCGTTGCCGAGCATGGCGGACTAAAAGGCGATCACGTGCACCTCCTCGGCACGTCGGGAACGGTCACCACCATCGCCGGCGTCCATCTCGAGCTTAGACGGTACGAGCGCCGCCGCGTCGACGGCTGCTGGATGACCGACGGTGAAGTGAGCTGCGTGATCGAGCGCCTGCTGGGCTGGAGCTATGAAGATCGGGTCGCCAATGCCTGCATCGGCGCCGAGCGCGCCGACCTGGTGCTCGCCGGTTGCGCGATTCTCGATGCGATCAGACGCGCCTTTCCCTGCGAGCGGCTGCGGGTCGCCGACCGCGGCCTGCGCGAGGGCATGCTGGTGCAGATGATGCGCGAGGACGGCGTGTGGGAGGGCCGGGCAAGCGGCGCGCTCACCTAGTCACGGGTTTCGTTTCGAGCCGTACGATCCAAATGCATGCCACCCCGAGCAAGCGTCCGCGCAAGGTCCGCCTCAAATCGGGCAAAGACCGCTCCGCTTCCTCGACGCTCTGGCTCGAGCGACAGCTTAACGATCCTTATGTGGCGCGCGCCAAGCGCGAGGGTTTTCGGGCTCGCGCTGCTTTCAAGCTGATCGAGATCGACGAGAAGTATCATCTGTTCAAGTCGGGGGCGCGCGTCGTCGATCTCGGCGCCGCCCCCGGCGGCTGGAGCCAGGTCGCGGCACAACGCATCGGCAGCGCGCAGGGCAGAGGCAAAGTCGTCGCGGTCGACCGCCTGGAGATGGCGCCGACCCCCGGCGTCGAATTCATCCGGCGCGACTTTCTCGGTCCCGGCGCGGGCGACGAGATCAAGGCCTTGCTCGGCGGCAGCGCCGACGTCGTGCTCTCGGATATGGCGGCGAACGCCACCGGCCACAGGCCGACCGATCATCTGAGGGTGATGGCCCTCGCCGAAGCGGCGGCTGATTTCGCCCGCGAAGTGCTCGCCCCGGGCGGCGCGTTTCTCTGTAAGGTGCTGCAAGGCGGCACCGAGGCGACGCTACTCGCCGCGCTCAAGCGGGATTTCTCCCATGTGAAGCACGTCAAGCCCGCGGCGAGCCGGCCGGAATCGGCGGAGCTCTATCTCCTGGCGAGCGGATTTCGCGGAACGCGTCAGCCCATGCGCTGATCGGTGGCCTCGGTCGCTCCGGCGCCGGTCGCCGGCGTGCGGCGCGCGAGCTCCGCGCCGGCGTCGGCAGGGAGCCGCGCAAAGACGAAAAAAGCGCAGCCGGCGATCACGGCGATGGTGAGGTAGGCGGGTTGAAAATCGGCCGCCGTGATCGTGGAGTGGCCGCGCGCCCGCAAGGTCAGGTCGACTACAAGGGCGCCGATGGCGACGCCGACCGAGATGGATACCTGCTGGGCGACTGCCACGAGCGAGGTTGCGCGGCTCATGCGGCGGTTGTCGACGTCCGCATAAGCGATAATGTTGAGGCTCGTGAATTCGAGCGAGCGGAAAAAACCGCCGACGATCAACACGCCGACGATCCATGCGAACGGCACGCCCGGTGTGAAGGTCGCGCACGCTGCGACCAGCGCCGCGCTCATCAGGGCATTCACCATCAGCACCCGGCGGAATCCGTACCGCCGGAGAATAATCGGGATCACCGTCTTCATGCCCATGGCGCCGACGACGTTGGACAGCGTGATCAGTCCGGATTGGAAGGGCGTGAGACCGAAGCCGAGCTGGAGCAGGAGCGGCAGCAGGAAGGGCATCGCGCCGATGCCGGAGCGGTAGATGAAGCCGCCGACGACAGCGGCGCGCATGGTCGGGATGGCGAGCAACGAGAGGTCGAGCACCGGCGCGGGAGTGCGCCGCGCATGCAGGACATAGGCATAGGCCGCGGCGGCGCCGAGCACGATCAAGCCCACGACCACGCCGGTCGGAAGAAAATTGAGCCCGAGCAAGGAGCCGCCGAACGCGAGTCCACCGATGCCAAGCCCGGCAAGCACTGCCCCAAGCGGATCGAACGGGTCCGGGCTCTCGGCTCGCACATCCTCGATGAAGATCGTCGCCAGGACGATGCCGATAAGCCCGATCGGGATGTTGATCAGGAAAATCCAATGCCACGAGATATAGGTCGTGATGAATCCACCGAGAGCGGGCCCGATCAACGGACCGATCAGCGCCGGCAACGTGACCCAGACCATGGCATTGATTAGCTCGCGCCGGTCGACGCTGCGTACGAGAACGAGGCGCCCGACGGGCGTCATCATCGCTCCACCCATGCCCTCGACGATGCGCGCCACCACGAACTGGTAAAGCGAACCCGAGAGCGCGCAGCCGATCGAGCCGAGCATGAACACGGCGATTGCCGCGCGAAACACGGTGCGGGCGCCGAAACGATCGGCGGTCCAGCCGCTGATCGGGATGAAAACCGCAAGCGAGAGCAAGTAGGAGGTGACCGCGAGCTTGAGCGTAAGCGGGCTCGTGCCGATGTCGGCTGCGATCGCCGGCAACGAGGTCGCGATGACGGTCGAGTCCATGTTTTCCATGAACAGGGCGACCGCCACGATCAGCGGTACGATGCGTTTTGCCAGCATCACACTAGGGCCGCGACATCGATGGGTGCGCGTGGGGAAAGGGGCATAGGCGCGCGGGGCGGTGGCTTGCAGAACCGCTTCGTACCGCAGGCAGAGCACTCATTTCCGCACGTTAACAGAAACGGTGCGGCCTCGGAGGCCGCCCATTGTGGGGCGGCGCGCGCCGCCCCACATAGAAAGGGCGCTCGGCTTGAGGAGGCTGGCCGATGGTCTATGTTCTTGCAGTTTTGCTTCCGCCGCTCGGCCTCCTGCTGAACGGCCAGCCCTTTGCGGCCATCTTCAATCTCATCCTCATCGTGCCCTGCATCCTGCTCGGGCTTATCTTTCCCGTCGCCTTCCTCATTCCGTCGCTGCACGCCGTCATTGCGGTCCACATGAAGCGCGAGGACCGCAGGCACCGCGAGGTGGTGAACGCGATCGAGCGGCACGGGCCACCGCCGGGTTGGCGGCCTTGATTCGCCCGCGGCAGGGCGGCGGCGAGTGAGGCGATCGGCAAGACATCGCTTCTTTCGGTGAATTGCCGCCAAATCGCTAGGATTTGCGGGCGAGCCGTGCTATCGACCGGCGCCAACCCAAAACCGGCCGAGGCACGCGAGCCGTTCGGCGCCGGTGGCACCATCTCTTGATGGTGCGGTCACGAGGTCGCAAGACGGCCATTGGAGTTGGCGATGGAGCAGAAAAGCAACGGAACGCTGCGCGAGGCGCTCACCTTCGACGACGTCCTGCTCAGGCCTGGACTGTCCGAACTGCTGCCGTCCGACGCCGACATCCGCTCGCGAATCACCCGCGACATTAGGCTCAACATTCCGATCGTCGCCTCGGCCATGGACACCGTCACCGAGGCCAAGATGGCGATTGCCATGGCGCAAGCGGGGGGGCTTGGCGTCATCCACCGCAACCTCGAGCCGGAGGAGCAGGCCGCGCAGGTCCGCCAGGTCAAGAAGTTCGAGTCGGGGATGGTGGTCAACCCGGTGACCATCAATCCCGGCGCCACGCTGGCGGAAGCGTTGGCCTTGATGCAGGATCACCGCATTTCCGGCATCCCGGTGGTGGAGGGCGGCGGCAACGACCGCGCCGGCAAGCTCGTCGGCATCCTCACCAACCGCGACGTTCGCTTCGCCACCGACCCGCGCCAGAAGGTGGCCGAGCTGATGACCAAGGAGCGGCTCATCACCGTGCGCGAGGGCGTCGGGCAGGCCGACGCCAAGCGTCTTCTGCATCAACACCGCATCGAAAAGCTGCTCGTGGTCGATGATCAGTATCGCTGCGTCGGGTTGATCACGGTCAAGGATATCGAGAAGGCCGTGGCCAATCCGCACGCCTGCAAGGACGAGCAAGGGCGGCTGCGCGTCGCCGCTGCGACGACTGTCGGCGACAAGGGATTCGAGCGCACCTCCCGCCTGATTGTGGCGGGAGTCGACCTCGTGGTTGTCGATACCGCGCACGGCCATTCGCGCTCGGTGCTCGAGGCCGTCGCCCGCATCAAGCGGCAGTCGAATGCGGTGCAGGTGGTTGCCGGCAATATCGCCACCGCCGAGGGCGCGAAGGCCCTGATCGACGCCGGCGCGGACGCGATCAAGGTCGGGATCGGTCCGGGCTCGATCTGCACCACCCGCATCGTCGCCGGCGTCGGGGTGCCGCAGCTCACGGCTATCATGGATGCGGTCGAGGTTGCGCGCAAAACCGGCACACCGGTAATCGCCGATGGCGGCATCAAATATTCCGGCGATCTCGCCAAGGCGCTTGCCGCCGGCGCCGACTGCGCCATGGTAGGCTCGCTGCTCGCCGGTACTGACGAGACGCCCGGCGAGGTATTTCTCTATCAGGGCCGCTCGTACAAGACCTATCGCGGCATGGGCTCGGTGGGCGCCATGGCGCGCGGGTCTGCCGACCGCTACTTCCAGCAGGACATCAAGGACACGCTCAAGCTCGTGCCGGAAGGGGTTGAAGGCCAAGTGCCGTACAAAGGCGCGGTGGCGACCGTGCTGCACCAATTGAGCGGGGGCCTGCGCGCTGCCATGGGTTACGTTGGTGCGAAAACCTTGCAGGAGCTGCACGAGAAGGCGGAATTCGTGCGCGTTTCGGCCGCCGGCATGCGCGAGAGCCACGTGCACGACGTGACGATCACGCGCGAGACTCCAAACTATCCCAGCCGGACCTAATCACTCCCCGAAGGGAGGGAAGTGCGCACGCCTGCGCAGGCGACCGACCCATTCGCCGCAGTTCGCACGCAGACTGTGAACCCGCTCGCTGACATGGAGACGCGGCGCTACCGTTTCTGCTCTTGGCAGACGGTGACTGGCTGACCGCCGCGATTAGCGAATCGCGATACCGCACCGAGCGTGCGGCTGCGGTAATCACGCTTTAGCGGCAGCGGTTGCTTTCGCCGCCGCGGCTCGCCAAGCTAGGCGCATTCCTCAAGGAGCGTGCCGCCGTGTCGATCCAGGCTGTCTTGCTGCCGCTGTTCGTCGAGGTCATCGCGACCTTCGTGCTGCTCTTTTGGATGGCGCATCTGCGCACCCGGGCGTTCAGGATCGGCGAGGTCAAAGCCCAAGAGACCGCCTTGCGCGAGCCGAACTGGCCGCCGCGGATCGCCCAGGTCAGTAATGCCTATCATAACCAGCTCGAGCTGCCCGTTCTCTTCTATGTGCTGACGATCCTCGCCTGGGTCACGCGCCACGCCGACCTGTTGTTTGTGGTGCTGGCATGGATCTTCGTCGCATCGCGCCTCGTTCACGCCTACATCCACGTGACCGACAATGACGTGAACCGGCGTGGCCCGGCGTTCGGGCTGGGCGCGTTCGTGCTGACGATCATGTGGCTGATTTTCATGATCCGCATCCTGCTCGGGATCTGATGACGCCCAGCGCTCGCCTTTCCGCGGCCATCGAGGTCGTCGCCGACATCGAGGCGCGGCGTCGCCCGGCGGCGGATGCGCTCAAGGATTGGGGCCTGGTGCACCGTTTCGCCGGTTCGGCGGATCGGGCGGCGATTGCGGGGCTTGTCTACGATGCGCTGCGCCGACGCGCCTCGAGTGCCCACATCATGGGTGACCAACGCCCGCGCGCAGTGCTGCTCGGAATGCTGCGGCTCGAGCGCAAGCTCGACTGCGAAGCGATCGCGGCGCGCGCCGATGGCGGCCGCTTTGCGCCGGCGCCGCTGAGCGCCGATGAGCGCGCGCGCTTGGGTGCGGCCGATCTCGCCGGCGCGCCGGCGTGGGTCGCGGGCGATTATCCGCAATGGCTCGATTCCAACCTCGCCCGCGTCTTCGGCGAGGAGCGCATCGCCGAAGCAGCAGCGCTCGCGAGCCGCGCGCCGCTTGATCTGCGGGTCAACGCCCTCAAGGCGGAACGGGAGGCGGCCTGCGCTGCGCTCGCGCACCTCAATCCCGTGCCCACGCGCTGGTCGCCGTTCGGGCTACGCCTTGCGCTCGATGCCGACGCCAAGAGCCCGGCGATCCATGCCGAGCCGGCCTTCATCAAGGGGCTGGTCGAGGTGCAGGACGAAGGCTCGCAGCTCGCAGCGCTGCTCGGCGGGGCCAAGCCCGGCCAGCAGGTGATCGACATCTGCGCCGGCGCCGGCGGCAAGACGCTCGCGCTTGCCGCCATTATGGAAAATCGCGGGCAAATCTACGTAACCGATTCGGACAAGCGGCGGCTTGCTCCGATTCACGAGCGCCTCGAGCGTGCGGGCGTTCATAACGTGCAGGTCAGAACCCCCCGTGCGCAGGAAAATTTGCTGGGCGATCTGGAGCGCCGCGCCGACCTCGTGCTCATCGACGCGCCTTGCACCGGAATCGGGACGTGGCGGCGCAATCCCGACGCCAAATGGCGCGTGCGCCCCGGGGCGCTTTCGCAGCGGATGGAGGAACAAGCCGAGCTGCTCGACCGTGCGGCGGGGCTGGTGAAGCCTGGCGGCCGCATTGCCTATGTCACCTGCTCGCTGCTGGCGGAGGAAAACGGGGATCAGGTCCGCGCATTTCTCGCCCGCAAAGGCGATTACACGCTTGTGCCGCCGGTCGAACTTATGAGCGTGCTCGAGGAGCGCGCGCCTCTTTTCCGGAGCGCTGCGCTCATCTCGGACGAAGGGCTGTTGATGACGCCGCGCCGTACCGGCACCGATGGATACTACGTGGCGGTGCTCGTGCGGCGGCGCTGAGGGCGTGCCGGGCGCGGGCGCAAAGATTTGCGGGTAGTGATGAAACAGCGGCCTTGACCGGACCGCGCGCGGCTCGCACATAGTCTGGAAATGAGCCTTCTCGATTCCCCCCTCATGCGCGATGCCGATGCGGATCGGCTCGCTGGGCATGACAAGATTCTCATCGTCGATTTTGGTTCGCAGGTCACCCAGCTCATTGCCCGGCGCGTGCGCGAAGAGAAAGTGTATTGTGAAATCGTTCCGTTTCAGAAGGCTGACGAAGCTTTCGCGCGGATGCGCCCGAAGGGCGTGATTCTGTCCGGCGGGCCGGCCTCGGTGCTCGAGCAGGGCGCGCCGCTCGCGCCGCGGTCGGTCTATGCGGCGGGCGTGCCGCTCCTCGGCATCTGCTACGGCGAGCAGGCGATGGCGCGGCAACTCGGCGGCACGGTGGAAGGCGGGCACCATCGTGAGTTCGGCCGCGCCGAGGTGACGGTGACGGAGGATTCGCCACTGTTCGAAGGCGTGTGGCGCAAGGGTGAGCGCTATCCGGTATGGATGAGTCACGGCGACCGCGTGACGGTGCTGCCCGCCGGCTTCCGCGTGGTCGGCACCTCGCCGAATGCACCAATCGCCATGATCGCGGACGAGCAACGCCGGTTCTACGCCACGCAATTCCACCTTGAAGTGGTGCACACGCCGCACGGCGCCGCGTTGTTGCGCAACTTCGTGCGCAAGATTGCCGGCTGCAGGGGCGACTGGACCATGCGCGCGTTCAAGGCGGAGGCGATCGACAAAATTCGCGCCCAGGTCGGCCGCGGGCGCGTCATCTGCGGATTGTCTGGTGGCGTCGATTCGGCGGTCGCTGCCGTCCTCATTCACGAGGCCATCGGCGAACAGCTCACCTGCGTCTTCGTCGACCACGGATTGCTGCGCCTTGCCGAGGCAGAGAAGGTCGTGGCGCTGTTTCGCGACAGCTACAACATCCCGCTCGTCCCCGTCGAAGCGGAAGGGCTGTTTCTCGACGCGCTTGCCGGCGTGACCGATCCCGAGCTCAAGCGCAAGACGATCGGCCGGCTCTTCATCGACGTGTTCGAAGCAGAGGCGAAAAAACTCGGTGGCGCGGATTTCCTCGCGCAAGGCACGCTCTATCCCGACGTGATCGAGAGCGTATCGTTTACAGGCGGGCCTTCGGTCACCATCAAATCGCATCACAATGTGGGCGGATTACCCGAGCGCATGAAGATGAAGCTCGTCGAGCCGTTGCGCGAGCTGTTCAAGGACGAGGTGCGCGCGCTCGGCCGCGAGCTCGGTTTGCCGCAGGCTTTCGTCGGGCGGCATCCATTCCCTGGACCGGGCCTCGCCATCCGTTGTCCCGGCGAGATCACGCGCGAAAAGCTCGACATTTTACGGCGCGCCGACAACATCTATATCGAGGAAATTCGCCGTGCCGGGCTCTATGACGATATTTGGCAGGCATTCGCCGTGCTGCTGCCGGTGCGCACGGTGGGCGTCATGGGCGATTATCGCACCTACGATTACGTCGTCGGCTTGCGCGCGGTGACGTCGACCGATGGCATGACTGCGGATTTCTATCCCTTCGAGATGACATTCATCGCGCATGTGGCGACGCGCATCGTCAACGAGGTCAAGGGCGTCAATCGCGTGGTCTATGACGTGACCTCGAAGCCGCCGGGCACCATCGAGTGGGAGTGATCGCCCGCAGGGAGGGACTCAACTGACGCCGCCATGCCGGCACGCGGCAAGAAAGTCAATGTAAGGTTCACGGTCTGTCTTTGAGCAGTTCGTAGGCAACCGGGTTGTCCGGGCAGGCCCCGAAGCCGCATTCCAGCAACGTCGAAATCACGTTCAGCGTGGTAAGCGCCAGCACGAGCCACACCGCCGTGCGCTCGAACAGGCCTACACGTTGCGGCTTGTCGCCATCATCGAACTGGCCGTCGAACAGCAGCATGGCTGCGACTGCAACGACGGCCATGGCAAAGCCGATGAAGGCCCAAGTGTAGTAGTGATAGCCGATCAGCGCCGAGCCATAGCCTGGGTCTCCGGGCATGATGTGGAGCAGAATCTGTCGCGCGGCGAAAGCCGCGCCCGCAACGGCGGTCAAGAGCGACACGGCATAGTGGCTGGGGCGAACCCCGAAGCGGAGATTCAGAATCGGGCCCACCGCCAGCATCGCGAACTGGATTCGCTGGAGAAGGCAGAGTGGACAGGGAAGCTCATGCAGCACCAGTTGTGCCGCGAATGCAACCAGTAGAACCAGCGTGATAGCATAGAGGCCAAGCGCATTGAGTGTCAGAGCGAGCGATCGAGTCATGAGCGCGCTTTAGAATGAGAGCTTCAGCACGTCGCTGGCGTGGTGCAGATACGTCGCGACGGATGCTAGCAATGCGGCGGCAAACAATGCGAGGGCGAGCGGTCGCGTGCCCCACCAGGCAACGATTATTACGATTGTGATGGCGAGAAACAGCGCGGTGAATTCCATGTTGAGCTCGAGTGTTCGTGCGGCGGGTTGAGCGAAGCAAAAGCCAGACGACGCCCTACGGGGGAGGATTGATGGGTTTCGCTTTCGCTCAACCCATCCTACACGACTAGAGCACGTCTTTCGCTCCTTCGCTCGGGACGGTAGGACCATATCCGACTTCAGTGGTGGGGAGGACACAATGCACGTTGATCTCGCGGGCCGGACGGCTGTGATCACCGGCGGAAGCAAAGGGATCGGGCTGGCCGTCGCATCGCGCTTTGCTGACTCGGGCGCCGAGGTGGCCATCGTGGCGCGCGGGCGGAGCGCGCTCGATGACGCGGTGAAGACCATCGGGATGAGCGGGGGCGCGCGAGTCGCTGCGATCCAAGCCGATGTGGCGGTCGCCGCCGATGTGCGACGGGCATACGACGAGGTCATGGCACGGTTCGGCAAGATCGACATCCTCGTGAACAACGCCGGCACCTCGCGCGCCGGTGCTTTCGAGCAGATCACCGACGAGGTCTGGCGCGAGGACTTCGAGCAGAAGCTATTCGCTGCAATCCGACTCACCCGCCTGGTGTGGTCGCAGATGAAGGAGCGGCGTTGGGGCCGGGTGATCAACACGCTCAATATTGGCGCCAAGGCCCCCCGCGCGCAAAGCGCCCCGACCTCGATCACGCGCGCGGCGGGCCTCGCGCTGACCAAGGTGCTTGCAGCGGAAGGGGCCTCCTACAACATCCTGGTCAATGCTCTGCTGGTCGGGTTCATCGAAGCCGACCAGCACGTGCGCGCGGCAGAAAAGGCGGGGATACCGCTCAAGGATTACGTGAGCGCGCGAGCCAAAGAAATTCCGCTCGGCCGCATTGGTCGGGCGGAGGAGTTCGCCAACATCGCCTGCTTTCTCGCCTCCGATGCCGCCTCCTATATCACGGGCACGGCGATCAACGTGGATGGCGGGCGTTCGCCTGTGGTGTAGCCTTTTTGGCGTCCTCAGTTGCGCCGTCGCGTAGCAGGGCCTGAATCGCACGACCCATCGCGCACCTCAGTTGGTTTTCAGGTCGAGCGCCTTGATGATCGGCGACCAGCGCGCGAGATCCGCATCAATCTTCGCGCGGAACTGCGTCGGCGTGGTTGGAATCGGCTCCATGAACTGCGTGGCCAGTTTCTCGCGGACCCCACGTTCGCCGAGGGCGGCAACGACCGTGTCGTGAATTTTCGCGACGATCGGCTCGGGAGTCTTCGCCGGCGCGATCAAACCGTTCCATGCGTCCGCCTCGACGTCGAGGCCGCTCTCCTTGAGCGTCGGCAGGCCAGGCATGAGCGCGGAGCGTTGACCCAGCGAGATAGCCAAGATTTTCACCTGGCCGGAGGCGACGTGCGGTGTCACCGAAATCGCGGGCAAGCAGGCCATCTGCACGTCGCTGCGCAGGAGCGCGGTCATCGCTTGCGGCGAGCCAGGATAGGGAATGTGCACCATGCTCGTGCCGCTTTTAAGCGCGAGCGCCTCCATGGCGAGATGCGACAGCGACCCGTTGCCGATCGAACCGTAATTGTATTTGCCCGGGTTCTTCTTCAGCAGATCGACGAGCTCTGCGACCGAGTTGACTCCGAGGCTCGTATGCACGATCAGCACGCTCGGTTGCGTCGTGAGCATCGTAATCAGCGAGAGGTCTTTGACGGGATCGTACGGCATTTTCGCGAACAACAACGTGTTGATGGCAAGCGGGCCGCCGAGACTGATGCCGATGGTGTAACCGTCAGGATCCGCTTTCGCGACCGCATCGGTCCCGGTATTGGCGCTGGCGCCCGGACGATTCTCGACCACGAACGGCTGCCCGAGCTTCTGTTGCATGTGGTCACCGAGCAGCCGCCCGACCATGTCTGGCGTCGAGCCGGGGCCGAACGGCACGATGATCCTGACGGGTTTTGTGGGCCACTCTTGCGCCGCCGCGAGAGGAGCGAACAAGAGTGCACATAACGCCAACGCGACGCTTCTGTTCATCGAGCTCTCTCTCGCTCTGTCATCGTCCGCGCAGCGGCTCCTGCGGCGACGGGGAGTTGATGCCGCACTAATCACGGTCGACGCGCTATCGCAAGCATGCATTGAACCGAAGCCGCTGCCGCTGCAGGACAATCGGAATCGGACTTAGCCTTGCCTCCCGACGTGCCATGGCCTCTACTGCGGCGCTTGGCAGCGGTGCAAACCGACGTGGTGACTTTCGTCAGGATCGGCCGGAGGACCCATGGGGCTGGCTATTCTTGTGCTCGGGTTGATTGCGTTCCTCGGCGCGCACGTCTTCGTGACGCTGCGCGCGCCGCGCGCCGCGTTGGTCAAACGGATCGGGGAGGGCCCCTACAAGGGTCTGATGTCGCTCGTCTCGCTCGCTGGGCTCATCCTGATCGGCTATGGCTTTGGACAATATCGGGCGACCGGATGGATCGACGTGTGGTCGCCGCCGCCATGGACCTATTACGTCACGCAGCTCTTAATGTGGCCGGCGAGCATTTGCGTGGTTGCGGCCTATAGCCGCGGCAAAATCTGGCGTGCGCTCAAGCATCCCATGCTGGTGGGTGTGAAGACCTGGGCGGTCGCGCACCTGATATCCAATGGCGATCTCGGCTCGATGGTACTGTTCGGCTCATTTCTCGCCTGGGCTGCCTATGATCGCGTCACGCTGAAGCGGCGGAGCGATCCTGGCGCGCCGGCGATCCCGATCGGCGGCCATCGTAACGACACGATCGCGCTGGTGGCTGGGACCATCCTCTATCTCGCGCTCGGTTTCATCTTCCACCCTATCGTGGTGGGCGTGGCAGTCTTCGGCACGCCGGCGCATTAGGATTTCGGAGAATGTCGGCACGGGACGAGATCAAGCGGCTGACGGCGCCGGACATCCGCGCGCGCAAGGGCGGCGAGCCGATCGTCTGCCTCACCTCATATCACGCGCATACCGCGCGGCTGCTTGACCAGCATTGCGATCTCATTCTGGTGGGGGATTCGCTCGGCATGGTCATGCACGGGCTTCAAACCACCGTGCCCGTCACCCTCGATATGATGATTCTGCAGGGACTCGCCGTGATGCGCGGCTCGAAACGAGCTCTCGTCGTCATCGACATGCCATTCGGCTCTTATGAAGCATCGAAGGAGCAAGCCTTCATGTCGGCTGCGCGGGTGATGAAGGAGACCGGCTGCGGAGCGATCAAGCTCGAGGGCGGCCGCCGCATGGCGGAGCCCATCGCCTTTCTGGTCGAGCGCGGGGTTCCGGTCATGGGGCATATCGGGCTCACGCCGCAGTCCATCAATACGATCGGCTCGTTCCGTGCGCAGGGCCGCACCGAGGCCGACTGGGCTCCGATCGAGGACGACGCGCGCGCGGTCACGCAGGCGGGAGCCTTCGCCGTGGTGATCGAGGCGGTGGCTGAGCCGCTCGCCCGCCGCATCACGGCTGTGCTCGACATCCCCACCATCGGCATTGGCGGCAGCGTGGCCTGCGATGGCCAAATTCTCGTGCTCGAGGACATGCTCGGGCTTTCGCCGCGGGTACCGAGATTCGTCAAGCGCTATGCGGAGCTGGGCTCTTCGATCGAGGCGGCGATCGCGGCCTATGCGGCCGATGTCCGCGCCCGCACTTTCCCCGGCTCCGAGCACGTCTATCCGCTCCGGGCCAAGCCTAAATAGTTGACCCGGCTCAAGAGCTTAGGACGGCGCACCGGGATGCGGCTTTGCCTTGCCTGTGCCACATGCATGGGCTAACCGCGTAGGGCTCGGGGCCGGTGGTGAGAACGGGGTTGGGCGGTTCGTGTCCGACATATTTCACGAAGTCGACGAGGAAGTTCGACGAGAACAGCTCAAGAAGCTGTGGGACCGCTACGGCAATTACGTCGTGGCTGCCGCCGTTTTGTTGGTCGCGGCGGTTGCAGCTTGGCGCGGCTACATGTGGTGGGAGGGCAAGAAGGCTGCCGAGACCGGCGCCGCCTTTGAGGCTGCCACCACGCTCGCCGAATCAGGCAAGCGCACCGAGGCCGAGGCGGCCTTCGCCGAAATCGTTGTCCACGGCACGTCCGGCTATCGCCATCTCGCGCGCATGCGTGAAGCCGCCGAGCTTGCGCAAACCGATTCCAAGGCCGCGATCGCTGCCTATGACCAGATTGCCGCCGACGGTTCGGTCGGCCCCGTGCTGCAGGATCTCGCGTCGCTGCGTGCCGGCGCACTCCTGATCGACGCCGGGTCGTATCAAGAGGCGCAGCGGCGGCTCGAGCCGCTCGCAGCCAACGATCGCACGTTTCGTCACACCGCACGCGAGTTCCTTGTCCTCGCCGCATGGCGCGCCGGCGATGGGACTGCGGCCAAACGCTGGTTCGACGTGATCATGACGGATGCACAGACCCCTGCGGCCACCCGTTCGCGCGTCGAGATGCTGATGGCGCTGGGTACCAGCGCGAGCAGCGGTTGAGGGGCGCAGCATGAATCGCTTCGCGCGCACTGGCCTGACCCTTCTTGCGCTGTCGCTTGGTGTGATCCTCAGCGGCTGTGAAGGTTTCGATCCGACCAGCTTCATGGACCATGATTTTTTCAACACCAAGAAGAAGTTGCCGGGCGAACGCAAGCCAGTGTTCCCGGAGGGAACGCCAGGCGTGCCGCAAGGGGTGCCGAACGAATTGGTCAAGGGGTATCAGCCGAGCGATCAGGCGGAAGAGGCTCAGCCCGTTGCAAAGACGGCGCCGCCCGAGGCCAAGCCCGAAGCCAAGGCGAAACCCAAGCCAAAACCAAAGGTCGTCGCGAAGCCGAAACCGGATGCGAGCGAGGCGCCCGCAGCCGCCGTTCCGCCGGCCCAGGCGCAATCGCAGGTCCAGTGGCCGGATCCGCCGCCGGTGCAACAGCAGCCGGCAGCCGGGGCCTGGCCCGGCTCGACGCAGTCGCCTGGCGCGCCCGGCGCGGTCGTTTGGCCCGATCCACCCCCGACGCGCTGATTGCGCTTCCCACGGCCGGTGGGCCATAGAGCGGGATCGGTAGCCGCTGCGCGCGTCATGAGCTTCACGGTCGCTATTGTCGGACGGCCGAATGTCGGCAAGTCCACGCTGTTCAATCGCCTCGTCGGCAAACGACTCGCTTTGGTCCATGACCTGCCAGGAGTCACGCGCGACCGGCGCGAAGCGCAAGCACGGCTCGGAGATCTTACGTTCACGGCTATCGATACCGCGGGCCTTGAAGAGACCGCACCGGAAAGCCTGAGCGGCCGCATGCAGGAGCAGACGCAGGCCGCCATCGACGCCGCCGATGCGGTCATGTTTTTGATCGACGCACGCGCCGGGTCGACGCCAGTCGATCGCACGTTTGCCAATCTCGTGCGCAAATCGGGCAAGCCCGCGATTCTGATCGCCAACAAGAGCGAGGGCAGCGCCGGCGAGGCGGGGATTTTGGAGGCATATGCACTCGGGCTCGGCGAGCCGATCGCGATCTCCGCCGAGCACGGAGAAGGCCTGGCCGATCTCTATGCCGGGCTGCGTGCGGCACTGCCGGATGCGACCGCGCCTGGGATGCAAGTGCATGAGCGCGACCTCGCGGCCGGTATCGAGCAGAACGCCGCCAATGGCAGGCCGATCCATATAGCCGTGGTCGGCCGCCCCAATTCCGGAAAATCGACGCTGGTCAATCGGCTGCTCGGGGAGGAGCGGCTGCTGACGGGGCCCGAGGCCGGGATCACCCGTGATGCAGTCGCGGTCGATTTGACATGGCGGGATCGGCCGTTCCGCGTTCACGATACCGCAGGGCTGCGGCGTCGCAGCCGGGTCGAGGAGAAGCTCGAGAAGCTGTCGGTCGCCGACGCGCTGCACGCGGTGCGTTTCGCCGAGGTCGTCGTCCTGCTGATGGACGCGCAAAAGCCGTTCGAAGAACAGGACCTGCGGATCGCCGATCTCATTGCGCGGGAGGGACGCGCGCTGGTCATCGGCATCAACAAATGGGACCTGGTCGAACGCGGCGCCGGCGCCATCAAGACGCTACGGGAAGAAGCCGACCACTGGCTCCCGCAAGTCAAAGGCGTGCCCGTTGCCGCCGTCTCTGCGCTCGCGGGCGAGGGTCTCGATCGGATGATGCAGGCCGTTGTCGACGCCCATGTGGTCTGGAATAGACGGGTGGGAACGAGTGCCCTCAATCGCTGGTTGGGCGAGGTCGTTGCCTCCCACCCGCCGCCGGCGGTTGCGGGCCGGCCGATCCGGCTCGATTACATGACCCAGCCGAAAAGCCGGCCGCCGAGCTTCGTGCTGTTCACGAGCCGCGCCGATGCCCTGCCGGCGGCCTACCGGCGCTACCTCGTCAACGGCCTGCGTGAGACTTTCGATCTGCCCGGCACCCCAATTCGGCTCGCGTTGCGCGAGAAGCCAAATCCCTTTGCGAAACGCGGCAGGCGCTAGCCTGCCAGCGAGGCGGCGACAACGTCAAAGGCCGCGCTTGGCCGGGCTCGCCAAAACGTCCGGGTTGACCACGTTTGTCGGCGTACCCGCGGCATATGCGATGATTTGGTCGAAAATGTCGGCGAACTGAATTTCATATTCGTCGCGGGACACATAGCCGATGTGCGGCGTGCAAACGACGTTGTCCATGCTCAGCAGGGGGTGGGTCGGGTCGAGCAGGGGTTCGTCCTCATAGACGTCCACCGCCGCCAGGCTGGGGCGCCCCGCACGCAGCGCATTGACCAGTGCGCCCGGCTGGATCAGCGGTGCCCGACTGGTATTGACCAGGAGAGCGGTAGGCTTCATGCGAGCGAGATCGGCGGCAGTGACGATGCCGCGCGTGGCCTGCACCAACCGCATGTGCAGAGAGATGACGTCGCACGCTTCGAAGAATGTCTCTTTGCTGGGCGCGGCGGCGTAGCCGTCGGCCCGTGCTCGCGCCAGAGACGCCTCGCGCGCCCATACGGAGACGTTCATGCCGAACGCTCTGCCGTAGCCGGCGACGACGCTGCCGATCCTGCCATAGCCGTAGATGCCAAGCGTTTTGCCGCGCAATGTGCTGCCGATCCCGATCTGCCACTTGCCTGCGCGGAGAGAGGACATTTGCTGGGGAATCTGGCGCATCGCCGCCAGCACGAGACCCCAGGTCAGTTCCGCGGTTGCATAGGATGGGCTTCCCGCATGCTGGTTCGAAGACACGATTACGCCCAGTCGAGTGCAGGCATTGATATCGATGTGCGGGTAGACGCTGCGCTGGCTGATCAGCTTGAGATTGTGCAGGCGTTCGAGCAGCGGCGCGCGAATTTTTGTTCGCTCGCGGATCAGCACCAGGACCTCGGTGTCCCTCAGGCGTTCGGCAAGCGCGTCGGTGTCTTGGACGTGATCATTCCAGATGGTGACGTCGTGTCCCGCGAGCTTGGTGAAGCATTGCAGGGTACGCACGCTGTCATGATAATCGTCCAGGATAGAGATCTTCATGCGCCGCTGCCTCGCGGTGTTCAGGCCGGCGGCCGGAAATCGAGAAACTTGCCTTTCGGATAGGCGTAGAGCCTGCCGGTCTCCTGCGTGCTGGACAGGCACATGTCCACGATTTTTTCCGCTGGGTTCTCGGGAGGTTCCAGCGTCATCGGGTCCTCGCCCGGAAACGCTTGCGCGCGCATGCGGGTGCGGATCGGTCCCGGCGTGAAGATGTTCACGCGCACCTTGGTGCTCGCGGTTTCCGCCGCATAGGTGCGCGCCAGGGCCTCGAGCGCGGCCTTGGACACCGCGTAAGGACCCCAGTAAGCCAGCGTCAGCGCGGCGATGCCCGACGAGACGAATACGACGCGTCCCGCGTCGGACAATTTCAGCAGTCGGTCCATGGCACGGATGAGCCGCCAATTGGCGGTGACGTTGACCGCCATCACCTCCTCCCACGCCCTTGTCTCGACGTGGTCGAGCGGCGAAAGCGGTCCGAGAATGCCGGCATTGCCAACGAGAACATCGAGTCGCCCGAAACGCTCGTGCAAGGCGAGGCCGAGCCGATCAATGCCGGCGTAGTCCTTGAGGTCGAGGGGCACGAGGGTCGCTGTTGCGCCAAAGGATTTGATGGCGTCGTCGAGCTCCTCGAGCGCCCCGACCGTGCGTGCCAGCGCCACGACGTGCGCCCCAGCCTTGGCCAGCGCGAGTGCGGTGGCGTAGCCGATGCCGCGGGAGGCGCCGGTGACGAGCGCGATTCGGTGCAAAAGGGGAGGCGGCATCTCTCGTTATCCCGGCCGAGCGAAGCGAGCGGCGGACTCCTTAATCTGCAGGCCCGACGAGTTCAAATGAGGTTGGTGCGGGGCTGCGCGGCGCGCACACTCCCAGGATGACGCTTCGTCAACTCGCCTCCGCCAGCAACGACAGCTGCCGCGGCGCTGCCTCTTGCCCGGCCCGATCGGTCAGCGCGGTCGGATAATCGCCGGTGAAGCAGTGGTCGGTGAACTGAGGCCTTAGCGGGTCACGCTGCTCGTATCCCATGGCGCGGTAAATGCCCTCGACCGACAGGAAGGCAAGCGAATCCGCGCCAATGAAACGCCGCATGCCCTCGAGGTCGTGCGTCGCCGCCAACAGCTTGTCGCGCTCGGGTGTATCGATGCCGTAATAGTCCGAATGGGTGATCGGCGGCGAGGCGATGCGGAAATGCACCTCCTTGGCGCCGGCGTCCCGCATCATCTGCACGATCTTTACCGAGGTCGTTCCACGCACGATCGAATCGTCGATGAGCACGATCCGCTTGCCATTGACAACCGCACGGTTGGCGCTGTGCTTGAGGCGCACGCCGAGTTGGCGGATGTGCTGGCTCGGCTCGATGAAGGTACGCCCGACATAGTGGTTGCGGATGATCCCAAGCTCATAGGGAATGCCCGACTCCTGGGCATAACCGATGGACGCCGGAACGCCGGAGTCGGGAACTGGGATCACTACGTCGGCGCTAGCCGGCGCCTCGCGGGCGAGCTGTGCGCCCATCGTCTTGCGTACATCGTAGACGCTGCGGCCGCCGATGACGGAGTCCGGACGCGAAAAATAAATGTATTCGAAAATGCACGGCCGCGCCGCCGTGGGCGGGAACGGTTTGTGCGAGTGCATCCCCTCTTCGTCGAATACCACGATTTCGCCGTTCTCGACGTCGCGAACGTATTTCGCCCCGATGATGTCGAGCGCGCAGGTTTCGGAGGCGAGGATGTGGGTTCCGTCGAGCTTGCCGATGACCAAGGGGCGAATGCCGAGCGGATCACGCGCGCCGATAAGCTTCTTGTTGGTGAGCCCGACGAAGGCATAGGCGCCCTCGAGCTGGCGCAAGCCTTCGATGAATCGGTCGATGAAACGGTTGCGCTTGGCATGTGCGACGAGATGCAGAATGACCTCGGTATCGGAGGTCGACTGCATGATGGCACCTTCGCGCACCAGCTGGCGACGCAGCGTGAGGCCGTTGGTCAGATTGCCATTATGGCCAATCGCAAATCCGCCGCCGTCGAGCTCCGCGAACAGCGGCTGCACGTTGCGCAAAATGGTCTCTCCGGTGGTCGAGTAGCGCACGTGGCCCATCGCCGACAAGCCGGGCAGACGTTCGATCACCTCACGGCGGGAGAAGTTGTCCCCGACGAGCCCCAGCCGTCGTTCGGAATGGAATCGCTTGCCATCGAAAGAAACAATGCCAGCGGCTTCCTGCCCGCGGTGTTGGAGGGCGTGCAGGCCGAGCGCGGTGATCGCAGCCGCATCTGCGTGCCCGAATATGCCGAAGACGCCGCACTCTTCACGCAGCCGGTCGCCGTCAAGGTCAAGCCCGGCCTCGCCTGGAGTTTCCGTCATCTCCCTCGTCTCCTGATGGAATCTCGCGAACTTGGTCATCGCGACTTGTCGCGGCTTAACGCCCGCAAACCGGCCCGGTCGGAGGCTCCGTACCCGGCATCTTCGCTGGGAGCATCGACGCCGGAGCGCTGGCCTGCTGCCGGTTCGTCCTCATCCAGCTTCGGCTTCTTCAACCGTTTCAAGATGGTGCTTTCCGGGTCGTCCGGCAACATGGACATCAACCAATCGCCCGTCCCCTGCAGTACGACCCGCGATTTTGCGCTGCGGACCCAGTCCGGCTGACTGCGGTCAGGCACCAGCCAGGCGAAGAACAGAAAGGCGACGACCACAATGATCAGGCCACGCGCCAAGCCAAACAGGAAGCCAAGCGTTCGGTCGAGTGCGCCGATGCGGCTGTCCAGAACCATGTCCGAGAAGCGCACCGTGATGACGGATACGATCAACAGCGTGACCAAGAAGGTACCACCGATCACCACCCCGGCCGCGACGATGTCGTTATTGAAGTAGGATTTCGCGTATGGCAGCAGCTTGGCGTAGAAATAAAGTGTCGCCAGCGCTGCGATCACCCAAGCGGCGATCGAGAGGATTTCGCGCATGAACCCGCGGATCATGGCGAGCAGCCCCGAAATCAGCATGACGCCGATCAGGATGATGTCGAGGAGAGTGATCGGCATGAGCGACTTCGCATGCTCCGCATCGTCAGGACGCCGACGGTCGAATCGGCGAATGAAATCGTACCAACCTCGCCACCTCCTGCTGGGTCCGCAAGACCTGCCGGAGGATGGGCCCAAGTTATTGATGTTCCCGGCATTGTCCCGCTACCGCGCAGCCGCAGACCGGCCCGCAGGTCGGCGGTTCGGGCGCTGTATAGCTGGAGGTGGCCGTCCCGTCACCCGTCTTCTCGAACGGCGTATCTGCTCGCTCGGCGTCGCTCGCCCGTCGGCCGCGCAGCGATGTCGGCCACGAGGCTCGCAAGGCTGCTCACGGTTTTGAGGGAGAGCCCCGGTTCGTCCGGCGCCTCCGCGCGCGCGGCCTCGGGAAGAATGGCGCGGACAAATCCCAGCTTCTGCGCCTCCTTTAGCCGCGCCGCGGCTTGCGCGACGGGCCGCACGGCGCCCGAGAGCGAGATTTCGCCGAAATAGACGGCGTCGGCCGATAAGGGCGCATTGGCAAAAGAGGAGACCAAAGCCGCCGCGGCGGCAAGATCGGCCGCGGGCTCTTGGATCCGCAAACCGCCAGCGACATTGAGATAGACATCGTGGCCGGAGAGCCGCACGCCGCAATGAGAGTCCAGTACCGCAAGCACCATCGACAGCCGGTTCTGATCCCAACCATTCACCGCGCGGCGCGGTGTACCAAGCGAGGTGGGAGCGACCAGGGCCTGGATCTCGACCAGCAATGGCCGACTTCCTTCGATGCCGGCGAAGACGGCGGTGCCGGGCGAGCCGAGATCGCGTTCGGAGAGAAACAGCTCGGAGGGATTGGCAATCTCGCGCAGCCCGCCTCCGGTCATCTCGAACACGCCGATCTCGTCCGTCGGGCCGAAGCGGTTCTTGATCGCGCGCAGGATCCGGAATTGGTGCGAGCCTTCGCCTTCGAATGACAGTACGGCATCGACCATGTGCTCGACCACGCGCGGTCCGGCGATCTGGCCGTCCTTGGTGACGTGGCCGACGAGGATCACGGCCGTGCCCGATCGCTTGGCGAACCGGATCAGCGCCTGCGCGCTCGCGCGCACCTGCGTAACCGTGCCGGGAGCCGCCTCGACCAAATCGGTCCACATTGTCTGGATCGAATCGATGATGGCGAGATGCGGGGTCGCGCGCTCGCCAAGCGTCGCCACGATATCCTCGACCGAGGTCTCGGCCGCCAGTTCGACCTTGGCGCCCGCAAGCCCGAGCCGTTCCGCGCGCAGCCGCACCTGTGCCACCGCCTCCTCGCCCGAAATGTAAACCGCGCGGTGGCCGCGGCGGGCGAGCGCGGCCGCAACCTGGATCAGCAGCGTCGACTTGCCGATGCCGGGATCGCCGCCGAGGAGGAGCACAGAGCCGCGCACGAAGCCGCCGCCGGTGACGCGATCGAACTCTGCCAATCCCGAGGCGAGCCGCGGCGCCTCGTGGTCGGTCCCGGCCAGCGCCTCGAGCGCAAAGAGCCGCCCCTTGCGCGGCATACGGCTCTGTGGGGAAGCGGAACTCTCCTCGGCAATCGTATTCCACTCGCCGCAGGCGTCGCACTTACCCTGCCAGCGGCTATAGGCGGCGCCGCAGTTCTGGCAGACGAAGCTCGTTTCGCGACGGGCCATGATTGCGCTACCACCTGTTGCACTGCTCGCGCGGGGATGCGGCGCAGCACACCGCCGACCCTGTCCTTATGGCCCCTTCGCGCGACTGCCGCAAATGCCCGGCCGAGGCTCACGCGCCCTTGTAAACCCGATGGTAGCGCGGTCCGAGGTGAGTAAGGACCTCGTAGCCGATGGTACCCATCGCCGCGGCAACATCGTCGACGCCCATCCCGTCGCCGATCAGGGTGGCAAAATCGCCGCGGCGGGCCGTGCCATCCGGGAGATCGGTGACGTCGACTGCCAGCACGTCCATGGAGACACGGCCGGCGATGGGACAGCGCTTGCCGGCAATGATCACCTGCGCCGCCGGCTTGCCTTTGGCTGCGCTGGCCGAGCGCAAAAAGCCATCCGCATAGCCGACCGCGACGATTGCGACGCGGCTCGGCCGCGTGGCCGTGAAAGCTGCGCCATAGCCGACGCTTTCGCCCTTGTCGACGGCACGCACCTGGATGATGCGGCCTTTAAGCTCCACCACCGGACGCATGGGATTCGTCTTGCCCGGCGTCGGGTTGACGCCGTAGAGCGCGACGCCGGGCCGAACCAGGTCGCAATAGGCGCCACCACCCAGGAATATGCCCGAAGAATTGGCAAGCGAGGACGCGACGCCACGATAGAGGATGCGAATTTCGCGAAAGAGGCGAATCTGCCGATCATTCATCGGGTGATCGGGAATCTCAGCGCAGGCGAGGTGGCTCATCAACAGCGTAAAGCCGTGGTTTTCTGATTGCAGGCGCGGAGCGATGGCGACCGCCTCTTCGACCGTGATGCCGAGCCGGTTCATTCCGGTATCGACGTGGAGGGCTGCGCCGCCACGCCAGTTTCGGGTGGCGACGAACGCATCCCATTCGGCAAGTTCGGTGGTGCTGTTGATGACCGGCCGCAAATAATCGGCTGCGAATGCCGGCGCCGAGCCCGGCATCAGTCCATTGAGAACGTAGATGGGGGCATCGGGCGCAACCGCGCGCGCGCGCCGCCCTTCGGCCACGTCGGCAACGAAGAAGGTGCTACAGCCCGCGCGGGACAACGTGCGCGTGACCGGCTCGAGGCCACAGCCATAGCCGTCGCCTTTGACCACCGCGGCGCACTCGACCGGCACCGTCGTGCTCGCGAGCGTCTTCCAATTGGCCGCGAGGGCGGCGAGGTCGATGGTGAGGATGCCACCGGCTTCCGTGGGATCCGCGGCGCCGGTCGGCATGTCGGCGGGCCGCAAGTCGGGGTCGTGCACCGTCATGGGCGAAATTTATGGCCAGCCGACACGCCGCCGTCTAGGCCGGGCGGGCGAAGACAGGAGCGGTTTGGACCGACGCATGCCTGCGCCCTTCACATGCGGTGGTGTCCGATTACACCCTCTCCGGCATCTGATCGTCTTGTGCCAGATTGTCGAAACGAGTGACCGCCGCGTCGAATTGGAGATTGACAGTGCCGGTCGGGCCATGGCGCTGCTTACCGATGATGATCTCTGCCTTGCCGTGTACGTCCGCCATCTCTACCTGCCATCGGGTATAGTCGTCGGTACCGGGCCGCGGCTCCTTATTGCTCAGATAGTATTCCTCGCGGAAAACAAACAGCACAACGTCGGCGTCCTGTTCGATCGAGCCCGACTCGCGCAGATCGGACAGTTGCGGGTGCTTGTCGTCGCGGTTCTCGACCTGCCGCGACAATTGCGAAAGCGCCACAACCGGCACGTTGAGTTCTTTGGCGAGCGCTTTGAGGCTCGTGGTGATCTCGGTCACCTCATGTACGCGGCCTTCCATGGCTCGCCGCGTCGAGCCCTGGAGCAGTTGGATGTAATCGATCACGAGGAGATCAAGGCCCTTTTGCCGTTTGAGACGCCGCGCCCGGGCGGCGAGTTGCGCGACGGTCAGCCCGCCGGTCTCGTCGATGAAGAACGGCAGATGTTGCAGCTCGATCGCCACATCCTTGATCTTCTCGAAGTCACGTTCGTTGATGCCGCCCCGCCTGATCGTGCTGGAGGGAATCCCGCTCCGCTCCGCGATGATGCGTGTGGCCAGCTGCTCGGCGGACATTTCGAGAGAGAAAAAGCCGACGATGCCGCCATTCACGGTATCGATGTGTCCGTCGGCGCGCACCTCGCCGCGCCACGCACGCGCGACGTTGTAAGCGATATTGGTGGCAAGCGCGGTCTTGCCCATGCCCGGGCGGCCGGCGACGATGATCAGATCAGACGGCTGCAGGCCGCCCATCTTGCTATCGAGGTCCCTGAGTCCGGTTGCCAGCCCGGAGAGCTTTCCCTCGCGCTGGTAGGCGCGTGCCGCCATGTCGACTGCGGTGGTCAGCGCCGTCTCAAATTTCTGGAACCCGCCGCCGTAACGCCCGATCTCCGCCAGCTCGTACAGGCGACGCTCGGCATCTTCGATCTGATCGCCCGGGGCGAAATCGACGGGCGCGTCGAAGGCAACGTTGACCATGTCCTCGCCGATATTGATGAGCTCGCGCCGGATCGCGAGATCGTAGATCGTGCGCCCGTAATCCACCGCGTTGATGATGGTTGTTGCTTCCGCGGCAAGTCGGGCGAGATACTGAGCTAGCGTCAGTCCGGCGATGTCGATTTCGGCGGGCAGAAAGGTCTTCAGTGTCACCGGAGACGCGAGTTTGCCGGTGCGAATGAGACTGCGCGAGATATCGTAGATCTGCCGATGAATCGGCTGGAAGAAATGCTGCGGTTCGAGGAAGTCGCTGACGCGATAGAGGGCCTCGTTATTGACCAGGATCGCGCCCAGGAGGGCCTGCTCCGCCTCGATGTTGTGCGGGGCGGCGCGGTAGGGCGGTGCCGTCTCCTGCGGTTGTTTGCGTAGAGCCGAATCGAGGGGAGCCATGGGGTGTTAGCGAATCACCTGCGAATCGAAACAGTAGCGCATTACACCCGCACTCGACTCGAGGCGACGGCCGGTGGGAGGTTTCCCCAATACCCACCGCGGGGAAATAACTGTCGAAACTCGCTCACGAAGTGCTTGACCATCACTCTACCGACGCGATTCCATAAGTCCCCAATGAAAAGGTTGGGAGCTCGTCAGCGACCTTATGGTAAGTTCTTTCTACCCAACCCGATAAAAAACAGCGGCTATTCCCCCGCGAGCCGCAGCGGCGGCCGGCCACCCCCTTCAAGCGCGCGCAAGCGCGCCTCCTCGCGGGCGATGTAGTCGCGAGTCATCGGCACGACATCCTGCCGCTTGGTCAGTTGCAGCTGGAAAACCATCATTGCCTGCTCACGGAACGCGATCTCCGACGCCGCCAGATAGAACTCCCACATGCGCGTGAAGCGAACGTCGTAAAGTCTTTCGACCTCCTCGCGACGGGCGAGGAAGCGTTCGCGCCAAGCTTTGAGCGTCTCAGCATAGTGCAGGCGCAAAATCTCGATATCGGTGACGAGCAGGCCGGCGCGCTCGACCGCGGGCAGAACCTCCGACAGCGCCGGAATGTAGCCGCCGGGGAAGATGTATTTTGCAATCCACGGATTGGTCACGCCGGGTCCTTCGGACCGCCCGATTGAATGCAGCAGCATTATGCCGCGATCCTCGAGCAGGCTGTAACATTTGCGAAAGAAAGCCTCATAAAAACCGAGACCAATATGTTCGAACATACCGACCGACACGATACGATCAAATTTGTCCGGCACGTCACGATAGTCCTGCAGGCGGAATTCGACTCTGTCGGTTAGCCCCTTTTCGGCCGCGCGCGCGCCGGCGAGCTCAAGCTGTCGCTGTGAAAGCGTTATACCGGTGACACGCGCGCCACAGAGTTCGGCGAGATAGAGCGCAAGACCGCCCCAACCGCAGCCGATGTCGAGCACGCGCCCGCCGGCGCCCACCAGAAATTTCGCCGCAAGGTGACGTTTCTTCGCAAGCTGGGCATCATCGAGCGATTGCTCGGGAGTCTCGAAATAGGCGCAACTGTATTGCCGGTCGGCGTCGAGGAACAGCCCGTAAAGCTGGCTATCAAGATCGTAGTGGTGTGCAGCGTTGCGCCGCGCTCGCCCGCGCGGATTGAATTGCTGGGCTTGGCGATAGAGATATCGAATGACCCAGCGCAAGCCCGCCCGGGCCGGCAGACCCTCGCGGGGCTGGCCGAGGACGATGGCAAGAACGTCGGCGATCGAGCCCTGCTCGACCACGACGCCGCCGTCCATATAGGCCTCGCCGAATTTCAATGCCGGATCGAGGAGAACGCCGCGCTCGGCTGCTCGCGCGGTGAAGCGGATCGCTACGGGCGTTCCGGTCCCGTCCCCGAAGGTAAAGATCGATCCGTCCGCGGTGGTGACCCGGAGATTTCCAGCGCGGATCAACCTTCCGAATACCGCCCGAAGCAACCGATCCATCGGCCGCCTCCTTACCGCATCAACCGCCTTCGTCGGACCGCATCAACCGCCTTCGCCGGGTGGCCTACGCAAATCTACGTCGCCGGAGCGAAGGAGATGGATGGCCGCACCCTTATACGCGGTTCAGAGTGTATGCACTTTCTAAAACATGCCTTCAATGCACAAACTCCAGTCGGCATCCAGGATCAGCGGCAGCAGTTTCTATTCGGCTGCTTCGGCGAGGCCGGTGCTCGAGTCGAGATCGGTTTTTCTGCGATACATGTAATCCCGCGTGAGCGGGGCGGCTTCCATGCTCTTGAGAAGCTGAATTTGAAAGACCACGAGGCCATAGTACCTGAACGAGGCCTCGAACCCGGCAAGGTAGTATTCCCACATCCGAATGAATCGCTCGGCGGTCCCGAACCGCTCTTTCAAATGCGGTGCCTCTTCGAAGACCCTGATGACCTTATCGCGGTTGGCAAGGAAATTGGTCCGCCAGGCGTGCAATGTTTCCGCGTAGTGGAGGCGCAGCACCTCGACATCGCTGATGATCAAACCCGAGCGCTCGATCGCGGGGGCAAGCTCTGACAATGCGGGCGTGTAACCGCCCGGAAAGATATAACGCTCTACCCAGGCATTCGTGTCGCACGGCCCATCCCAGCGTCCAATGGTGTGCAGCAATATGACGCCGTCGTCCGCGAGCAATTCGCGGCATTTGTCAAAGAACGTGTGGTAACGCTGCTTGCCAACGTGTTCGAACATTCCGACGGACACGATGCGATCGAATTTGTCGGAGATCGTCCGATAATCTTCGATGCGAAACTCGCACGGCAGCGCTTCGGCGGCCGCGCGTTGGCGCGCGATCCGTACCTGCGCGTCCGATAGATTGATACCGACGACGGAGACATTGAAATTGCGCGCGAGATGGAGATCGAGCCCTCCCCATCCGCTGCCGATGTCGAGAACTTTTAATCCCGGCTTGAGGAGGAGCTTGGCGGCAATTTGGGTTTTCTTCGCGACTTGCGCGTGATCGAGGGAAGCGCCGCTGTTTTCGAAATAGGCACACGAATATTGCAAGTCCGAGTCGAGAAACAGGCGATAGATCCGATCGTCGATGTTGTAATGGTGGATCGCGTTGCGCCGCGCCCTCGCGAGGGTATTGTTCTCAAAAAGCCGGCGAGCGAACGATCGCAATGTCCGCAGCATCCCGCTCGCCACGCCAGCACCGGTTTGGCTGAGATTTTTGACGGCAATGTCCAGAAATTCGGCGATAGAGCCTTGGTCGACGATGATACTGCCATCCATATAAGCTTCGCCCAACCTGAACTCGGGGTCCAAGAGGATGCGCCACTCGGCGGCTCGGCTCGCAGACCGAATGGCAACGGGCGTGCCAGTGCCATCCCCGCAGCTGAAGCTCGATCCCGCCGCGGTCGTAACCTGAACAGTGCCTGTGCGGATCAGCCTATGGCATACCGCTCGAAGCAACCGATCCATCGGC
>DATNNX010000206.1:0-5211 GCA_035601615.1 Xanthobacteraceae bacterium | reverse complement strand
ATCACCGCGTCTCTCGTCGAGCAGTTGGGTTATCAGACCGCGCGCGCGGAAAACGCCGCCGACGCGCTGAACCGGCTGCGGCGCGGCGACAAGATCGATCTCGTTCTCAGCGACGTCGTCATGCCCGGGGCAATGAACGGCATCGCGCTGGCACAGGAGATCGGCAACCACTATCCGCGCATCCCCGTCGTCCTCACCAGCGGCTACAGCGACGTGGTGCACACCGCGCAGGCGCGGTTTGCGATCCTGCGCAAGCCGTTCCAGCTGTCGGCTCTGGAGAAGTCCATTCGGGAAGCGCTCGAACGCGGTACCGCGCATGAGGACGGTGAGCGCGTGCTGAAATTCGCGCGCTGGCGCGGCACGGCCGCGCGGGAGTGATACTGCACTCTCTCCCCGCCATGGCGGTGAGGCGTGCAGTGGCGAGATGCGCAGCAGCGCCAAACAAAGGAACGCTACGCGACCAGCAAGATGACGCCGCAGGTGGCGAGGACGGCAACCCAGATCAAATCGACGTTGATCCAGCCGCGGCGCAGAAAATCAACACCGGTCCAGTTGTAGACGATGAGGGACACCGCTGCGATGGTCGCGAGCATGACGGCGGAGTGAACGCCGAGCGCCGCGAGCGCGATCGGAACGTCGTACGTCGCTCCCTTTGCCGGTTGAACAGCGCTGCAAAGCGGCTGCAGCGCCGGGATCAGCATCAAGCCTGCGCCATGCCCGCTCGCCATCAGGAACGACCAGAGGACGAGACCGACAAGGCCGGTCTGCATCCCGACCCGCACGCGCCGCTGATGGCCATAGAGCGCATGCCATAGCGCCCAGCAGATGAGCACGAGCGCCGCCACCCGCAGGAGCATCGCGTGGTCGATGACGAGACCGAGCGCAAGCACGGCGAGCAGCACCGCGGCGACCGCCGCAGCATGCCCCAGCGTGATCGGAACAAGCGAGAGCAGCACGACTCGCTGGCTGCCGCGGTGTAAGCCGAGCGCCACTGCGAACAGCCACCCCATCGCTGGGTTCAGGCCGTGAAAAAGACCCAGCCCCGCGAGCGCCAGCCAGGGCCACAACTCAGTCGGGGTTACGCTCATGCCGGTGCTTGCCGCGCGGGCCGCACATCCCGCATTGATTGCTTCACGGGTAGCAATAGGAATCCGACGAGCAGTCGCCTCCTTGCAGCCGGACCTGGTGCGGCCGATGGCCTTTCGGCCAATCGATGAAGAATTTGGGATCGAACGCGATGTCTCCGCCAGGGTTGGCGTCGAGCTTCACCATCCAGCCGTTGATGCCTTCCGGGTAAAATTGCGGATCGATCGCGCCGTAGAGCGAATTGGTGAAATAAACGCGCCGCCCGTCGCGGCTGACCTCGACCATCTGCGGCCCGCCGTTTAGCTTTCCGTTCTTCGCCGCCGGATGGCTCGCGCGCGAGACGATCCCGCCGATGCGCACCTTGCCGGTGAGCCTCGGGTTGAATGGATCCGAGACATCGTATTGCTGCAGGTCGCCGGTGCCCCAGCACGCGACGTAGAGAAATCGATCGTCCATCGACAGATCGATATCGGTGACGAGCGGCGGCACCGCTTTGAAGCCCTTGAGCACCGGCGGCAGGTCGTCGGGATCTGCGGGCTCCGCCGGAATCGAGATGATTTTCTTCACCGCCCATTTGTTGCCGTCGCGGTACCAGGTCCAGATCGAAGAGGACAGATCCTTGAGGCTGACCACGCAATTGACGAAGCCATGGGCTTTGGTGGGGTCGTGCGCGGGCCTGAGCTCGAACACAAGCTGGTGTTCTTCGCCGAAATCGATCTCTTGCAGATGCTTGCGCTTGGTGAAATCCCAGAAATGCAGGCGCCGGCCGTATTTGCTGCCGAGCAGAATTTCGGGAACGAGACCGTTTTCGAACGTGTCGGGCGTGCCCCACTCGCTGGTGACCATCGTGTCGTAGCCGAGATGCCACCAGGCATCATAGCCGAGCTGCTGCGGTCCGCGGTCGACCTCCCAGCGGCCGAGCGGCTCGAAACTCTCCCGATCCATAACGAAGACGCCGCCAGGCGCCTTGCCGTCCTTGTTGCCCAGCGCGGCCACATAGATGCCGCCGGGCCCGCAGTGGACGGTGTGCGGGCGGGTATAGCCGGTCTTGTCGGCAAGCTCCGCCGGCTCGATCACTTTGACGATTTTGGGTGCGCGCGGGTTTGGCTTGGTATCCAGAACGTAGATGCGCGAGGAGCGCAGGCCTGGGACGATGAGATAGCGTCGCTCCACATGCGGGTGCGGCGCGTTCGGGCACAAACACGACGAGCAGGCATTCCAGCCGAAATGGTGGAATTCATCCCCAACCTCGCTCGCGACCACATCGCCGATGATCTTGGCATAGGACGCCGATTTGGGATCGACGTCGACGATGGCGATTCGGTCGGCGGTTTTACGGTCCGGATCGAAGGCCGCGACGTAGGCGAGCGTTTCGGGCGGTGCCTTTGCGGCTTGGCGCGGAGAGGGATAAAAGCTCGGATCAGGCGTCCACGTGGGCATGTGCTCTCTCCTCCCGGCTTGTGTCGATGCGGCTTTAGCCTAGTGCGGAACCGGGCTGCTGTTGTGCGACTTGAAGTCGCGAAAGGCTCGCGTGCGCGGGGCGCGCGCTTTGCGCGCGCCTTCAATCTGCGCCGGTCGCCTGCATTTCGGGCATTGTAGCCCGGCACGGCCTCTTGAGTCATATGGCCGACTCTTGTACCCGGTCCGTTCCGAGGTCTGCGCCTTGCCGCCGCCACAGGAGCGCGGTGAAGAGGGCGTCGGAAACGGCCTGCTATCGCCGAGTGGTTGCGTGATGCCGCTCGCGCCGGGCGGGGGGCCGTATGTCCCGCAAGGCTGGTGGACAGGAAAGATGGGGAGTAAGACCGTTGACCAATCTCGGTTTCTGGGGAAAATTAGCGACACGTTACCGGGCCGCGCTACGCAAACAGAACGAGCGCTGAATGTCGACTAGGGGGCACGTAGTCGCAGTCACCTGTCTTGCTATGGAGGCGCGCATCGCCCTCGGGCCGGGCGTGGCGGTGATTTGCAATCATGCCTCCGAGCTCGCCGCCTCGCTCGAGGCGGCGGCCAAGCGCGGCGCTGCGGGAATCATCAGTTTTGGAATCGCCGGCGGATTGGCGCCCCATCTCGCCGCGGGCGATTGGGTCGTCGGATCGAGCGTCAGGACGAAGGAGGGGCGCTTTCCCACCGATCACGGCTGGGCGCAGGCACTGCTCGAGGCGCTTCCCGGTGCCGTCCACGCCGAGATCGTCGGCGCGGACGCCCCGATCGCGGAGCCGGCGGACAAGCGGCAGCTGCATCTGCGAACCGGCGCCGTCGCCGTCGATACCGAATCACATGTCGCCGCCAGAATCGCCGCCGCGCATCGCATCCCGTTTGCCGCCTGCCGCGCGGTTATCGACCCCGCGCACAGCGTGCTGCCGCCCGCGGCGGTGTTCGGATTGCGCCACGACGGCACACCGGACGTGATCGCTGTGTTGCGGTCGCTTGCGCGCCAGCCGCGCCAACTGCCTGCGCTCGCGCGCACCGCGCTCGATGCGCGCATCGCCGCGACGGCGTTGCGCCGCGGCCGCCGCCTGCTCGGCGCGGGACTGGGTTTTCCCTATTTCGAGGAGCTCGCGCTCGACGCCGCCCTCGCAGTCGAACTGAGCTGAATCCTCGCCATTGCTCGAGCTGCCCAAGGTGGGCGAGGCGCCCGCCAGGCGCCTGCGCGCGAATTATCCACACAATTGCTCGTGGCCGGCGGAACCAAAGCGGCCGCCGGACATGAATCTATGGCGTTCCTCGAAGGCCCCACTGTCCCCCAAGAGCCCAGGGGGAGCGCTGGCCCCGGTGAAACCCTCGCCGGGGCCTTCGATTACGCTGCCGCTGTTGCGCCGCCGCGCGTGACGGTACCTCTCGGGCCTACGATGCTCGTCATGTGCGGTGCGCGACCGTGCGGCAACGCGGTGCGTGACGCACCAGAACATACCGGACTTGCTCGGCGATCTGCGGCTGCGCTGACGCCGCCAGCAGACCTATCGTTTCGCACGATCCATCGTGTAACAGGTCGCGACGATCGACCGGCTCGGGCTGGTGCCGTTGTGGGTGTAGCACTTCTCCATCCGGTCGGGGCCGATGAGCGTGATACGGAAATAGCCGTCCGCATCCGCTCCGACGATGGTTTTGTTGTCGCTGGCAATCGCCCACGCGAACGGCTCCTTGGTATCGGCGGTTGCGGATGAGGAGCGGCCCCAGGCAAGCCGGCCGTCTTGTCCTTCCACCGTGTGCGTCGCTTCGATGTCGCGCACGCGCGGGGGATCGCCCGCGGTTTGCGAACCGGGATGATGCTCATGCGAGCCGAAGACGATCGACTTGCCCTTTCCCGACCAGGTGCCTTTGAGGTCGGGAATTGCGTCCTGCGCGCGGGTGGGTAGAGCAGCCGCGCAAACGAATGCCAACGCGAAGACGAGACATCTCATCGCTTCCTCCCGTGCTGATGGAATCGCCGTGTCAGTTTGGCTGGGTTTGCTCAAAGACAATCCGAGCAGAACATTTCGATCAGGTTCTAGCATGAAACCAGCGCGAGCGGTGGTCGCCAAGACGGCCCAGCGCGACAGAGACGCTCTTAATTAGCGCGCCGATAGCGCTGCTTTGCCGGCTCGGAAGAATTCCAGCTCCCGGCGGAGGTCCCATAGGCCGTGCCGGGGAATGGATTGGGTTGGCAAAATCCGCCGAGGCCTCGCACGTAGGCCAAACATTCCTCTGACGAGGAGAATCCGCAGCTTGTGCTGCCTAGTCTAAAGGTCCCGCACCAGCTACCGGCAGCGGCCAACGTATTGATGAGCGACATCCCTGCTAACGCGAGTGCGACAGGAATGATCGTCCGCATGATTGCCTCCTCGGCAGGCGAAGCAGCCCCTCAGACGCGCAGCACTATAAAGCAAGAAGGGGCGCGAGGCGCAGACAATCTCGGCATCTGGCGACAGGATCGCGAGCATCAATCGCATGCGTCCAGCAAGACTCGCAGCTGATCGCCGAACTGGTCCAACTGCTCTCAGCGGGGGGAGAAAGGGAAAGCGGAATAAGCTGGCTGGGGGACTAGGATTCGAACCTAGATTAACGGAGTCAGAGTCCGCTTATATGCATTGTTTTCATTGAATAAATTCCCTCCATGTTGCGTCTGTGTCGCATTCACGCCAGGAG
>DATNNX010000205.1:0-12080 GCA_035601615.1 Xanthobacteraceae bacterium | reverse complement strand
GACGTGCTGGTGCCGGTGGGCAAGGCATATTTCGGTTTCACTGACGAGGAGCTCGTTCGAATAGACCGCTTCGTGCGCCGCAACACCGTGGGGCGATTCGGCCCGGTACGCGAAATCGTGCACGAGCCCGATCAGGGCCTGGTGCTTGAAGTCGCTTTCGAAGGATTGCAGCGCTCGACGCGGCACAAATCGGGCATTGCCATGCGCTTTCCCCGTATCAGCCGCCTCCGTTGGGACAAGCGGCCGGCCGACGCCGATCGGCTGGAAACGGTCGAGCGAATGCTGGAAAACATCGAGGGCGGGCGCGCCGCGCCCGCCGCCGCGAATGAACGTGATAGGATATTGTCATGACGACGCCGATCGAGCGGGAGAACAACTACCTCAACCGGTTCTTTGGCGGACCGCCTTTGTCGGTCATCTTCCGGCTGGTGTTGCTGTCGATCCTCATTGGCGTGATCCTGCAGGTGCTCGGGCTCGATCCCTGGAACATCCTCGAGAGCCTGAGACGGCTCGTGCTGCGCGTCTGGGACATGGGCTTCGATGCGCTGCGTTGGCTCTGGCGCTACCTCCTCCTCGGGGCAGTCGTGGTGGTGCCGATCTGGGTCATCGTTCGGCTCATGCGGGTGGCAAAAGGCCGCTAAGGTGCGCGCTTCTCCCGGGACCTCGGCCGGATTTCGTGACCGACTAGAACCGGGCCTTAGACCGGCCAGCTTTGCGCGATCAGCTTCGTCGCATCCACCCCGACAAGCTGATCGATTCTCGCCCATCCACCCCGGCGCAACGCATCCGAAAGCTCGGACTTGATCGTTGCGACGAGTTGCAGGCCGTGGAAGACGAGCGCGCTGTAAAGCTCGACCAAGCACGCGCCCGCTCTGATTTTCGCTACAGCCGCCTCGCCCGAACCGATGCCACCCACGCCCACGAGCGGGAACGCACCTTCCACGCGCACATAGGCTTCAGCCAGCATCCGCGTCGCCAGCGCGAACAGCGGCCTCCCGGAGAGCCCCCCCGCCTCCCTCGCCGTGGTCCGCTCGCGCAATGTCGGCGGCCGCGCCAGCGTGGTATTGCCGACAATCATGCCGTCGATACGGTGCTTGCGCGCCGCGCTGACGATGCCGTCGAGTTCGGCGAGCGTGAGATCGGGCGCGATCTTGATCAGCAAAGGGACGGTTCCGGCCTCTCTGCTGACGCGGGTCCGTGCGTCCACCACGCGCGCCAGAAGGCTGTCGAGCATTTCTCCCTGCTGCAGTCCGCGCAGGCCCGGCGTGTTCGGAGAGGAGATGTTGACGGAGAAGTAGCTCGCCACCGGAGCCAAGGTTTCGATCAGCCGCACATAATCCTCAATCCGATCGGTGCTGTCCCGGTTGGCGCCGATATTGAGACCGACAATGCCGCCATTCTTGCGCCGCGCGGCAAGCCGATGCAGCACCGCGGCGGCACCCTCGCTGTTGAAGCCCAGCCGATTGATCACCGCCTCGTCACGGTTGAGCCGAAAGAGACGGGGGCGCGGGTTGCCCGACTGCGGCAAGGGTGTGACGGTGCCGACCTCGACGAAGCCGAAACCCAGCTTGAGGAGCGCGTCAGCCACCTCGGCATGCTTGTCGAAGCCCGCGGCCATACCGACCGGATTGGGAAAGTCGAGGCCGAAGGCACGCACCGCAAGGCGCGGGTCATCTGCGGTCAACTTCACGAATGGCGGGACTTTCAACGCCTGGATGGCAAGCCGATGCGCGTCCTCTGGATCGAGCATGCGCAGCAGCGGCCGCGCGAGGGCCTCGAGGAGACCAATCACGGGATAAGCTCCGGAAAAACGTGCCGCCGATCGTTCCCGAGCGGCAGCGGCTCGACCCATAGCACCGCGGTCAGCGGCAAGGTCCCATAAAGATGTGGAAAGACTTCGCCGTTGCGCGAGATCTCCCACTTCAGCGCGGCGCCCAGCGCATCGGCATCGACCGCGATCAGCACCAAGTCTTCAACGCCGGCAAAACGCTTGGCTGCGGTCGCGCGGACTTGAACAGCGGAGGAGAAATGAATAAAGCCGTCGCGGGCATCGACGCTAGCACCGCGGAACACGCCTGCACGCTCCGCCTCCCGCCACAGCATGCCGTCGCAGATCTTGTAAATGGTGCTCGCCACGGCTCGCCCCTTCCGCCTGCTTATCACGCTTTCCGGCGGGGCCGACTTGAGATTGCCTTTGCTCGCACTAACCTCATGAGTTTCTGAACGGCCAGAGAGCATAATTCTCGTAAACTGAGCAAATGCCGTCACGCCGACCTGTGGATCGCCCGCTTCGCATGGACAAGCCCGTGAGCAAGGCCTCGGTCAGACGCCGCATGCTGCGGATTGAAGGTTGCGAAAGCGGTGGTCGGTTGTGATACTACTCGCTTCTGTGATTCACGTGTGCGCGTGGACAACGCCATCCGCAAGCGCCGTTTGCGTGGCGTCATCGCGAGGAGAGGGACCATGACACCACTGCATGAGGCGTCTTGCGCGTGCTGCAGCGGCCTTGGGAGCATATTGGATCGCCGGCACTTTGTCCGCGCGCTGGCAGTTGGCGGCGCGACCCTGGCCTTCGCGCCCCGGCTCGCGCTCTCCGCCGAAGGGAACTACGAGGCGATGGTTTTGGCCTGCATCGATCCTCGCATCCAGGAGCCCGTGCACAGATACACCATCGAGCAGAACTTGACCGGAAAATTCAGCCAGTTCGTCATCGCAGGTGCGGCGATCGGCGTCGTCGCGCCTGCATTCAAGGATTGGCACAAGGCGTTTTGGGATAATCTCGCCACCACGATCGAGTTGCATCGGATCAAGAAGGTAATCGCCATCGATCATCGCGATTGCGGCGCTGCCAAAATCGCCTATGGCGAAGCCAAAGTCGCAAATCCGCAGGTGGAGACGGAAACGCACAGGGTGGCGCTTGCACAATTCCGCAAGCAAGTGGCAGAGCGCCACCCGCAGCTCGGGGTGGAGACCGGCCTCATGGCCCTCGACGGCAAAATGGAGATGTTCAGCTGAAGTAGCCGCATCGGCCGGTCTTTACGTTTGCGAAGGCAGGCGAGGTCGGCCACCATTTCGCGCTGCTGGCGCGCAGGACGCGCGGATGTCGTCTCAGCCAAACCAGAACAGCCAGGCGGCGCGGACGAGATAGACCCCGCTGATCACAAAGATGATCGCGCGCGTCCATTGTCGAAATCCGTGATCGGTCATTCGCTCGAGGACAAAAGGCGCAAGCGACGTGCCTCCGATCGCCAACAAGATCGCCGGACCGGTCATCCACACCGGCAGGTCTCCCACGCCGGCGAGCGAACCGAAATAGAACACGCGCACCACATGGCTGAACGACTGCGCGACGGCTTTGGTCGCATTGGTCGTCTTGCGATCGAGCGTACTCTTCTGGAAGAAGATATCGAGAAAGAGCCCGCCGACCCCGGCCAGGATCTGGACGATCGTTGTTGCGATACCGGTGGCAAATGGCACCCCCCGCCACTCGATGTTGGGGCGCATGGCCGCCGGCAGAGCCTCGACCGCAAACGGCATCAAACCGAGCGCGAGGTAGACGGTCGCCTTGTCCGGAACGAAGGCAATCATCCACATGCCGGCGAACGAGATGGCCGCGCCCGCCACATACCAGCCGAAAATCGGCCACAGCACATAGCCGCGCCACTGCACGACCCGCCAGCCGTTGGCGAATAGCTGGATGATCGAGAACAGAATCATGCCCGACGCAACATCGAAATAGTTGAGCAGAACGCCGAGCAGGATCATGCCCCCGGCCATCCCGAAGACGCCCGACAGAAACGAGGTAAATACGATGGTGGCTCCGATCAGAGCGAGGACGGAGGGGGCCATTGCGAATGATTACGCCGACCTCGCCAGCGCCCCGTCGATCATTTCGATCGCGTTGTTGAGGCCATACAGCGCCACGAAGGAGCCGAATCGCGGGCCCTTCTCCTGCCCGAGCAGCACTTGATAGAGCATGTTGAACCAATCGAGCGTGACGCCCGGCTTGCCATCCTTGCTTTTGATCTTTCCGCTCGTGTCCAGGAATGGCTCGCGTCGGCCCACTTCGTAAACCACTTGTTGAATCTGTTCGGCAGTAGCGTCCGCGGGGAGCTGTGAGAGCGCCTCGCGCAGGTCGAGGAGCGCGGCGCGCTCGCCCTCGGTCGGTTCGCGGAACCTCTTCTGCGGCAGCACGAAGTCGCGGAAATAGTGGATGGCATAACGCACCAGCGCGTCGAATTTGGGATTCGTCTGCGGCGTCACCCCTGGCCGATAGCGGCCGATGAAGCCCCACAGCGTCTCGGTATTCTCCGCGTTCGAGGATGCGACCAGCGTGAGCAGCATGGCGAACGAGATCGGCATGTCCGGCTTGGACGGGTTGCCGGAATGGATGTGCCAAACTGGGTTAGCGAGACGCTGCCTGAGGTCCTGCCGCTCGTAGACCTCCAGGAACTGCTGGTACTCGTCCACGTGACGCGGGATCACATCGAAATAGAGGCGCTTTGCGGCCTTCGGCTCACGATACATGAACAGCGAGAGCGATTCCGGCGGCGCGTAGCGCAGCCATTCCTCGATGGTCAGTCCGTTGCCCTTTGATTTCGAGATCTTCTGGCCCTTCTCGTCGAGGAAAAGCTCATAATTGAAGCCCTCCGGGGCGATGCCGCCCAGCGCGCGACACACCTCGCCGGAAAGCCTAACCGAGTCGATCAAATCCTTCCCCGCCATCTCGTAATCGACGCCGAGCGCAACCCAGCGCATCGCCCAATCGGGTTTCCATTGCAGCTTTGTTCGCCCTGCGGTCACGAGCGTCGTCACGCGTTCGTTCGTATCCGGATCCTCATAGGTGATCGTGCCGGCCTTGGCGTCGTGCGCCAGGATCGGCACCTGCAGCACGAGCCCGGTGCGTGGCGAGATCGGCAGGAACGGCGAATACGTTTGCGCGCGCTCCTCACGCAGCGACGGCAGCATGATCTCCATAATCATTTCAAAGCGTTCGAGCACCCGCAGAAGCGTGGCATCGAACCGGCCCGACGTGTAGCAGTCGGTCGAAGAAAGAAATTCGTAGTCAAAACCGAACTGATCGAGGAATGCGCGCAGCCGCGCATTGTTGGCGGCGGCGAATGACGAATATTCGCTCGAGAACGGGTCGGGCACGCGGGACAGCGGTTTGCCCAGATGTCGCGCCATCATGTCCCGGTTCGGGACATTGTCGGGCACCTTGCGCAGGCCATCCATGTCGTCGGAAAAGGCAATCAGACGAGTCTTGATCTTGTCATCGGTGAGCACGCGAAAGGCGTGGCGCACCATCGTAGTGCGCGCGACCTCGCCGAAGGTGCCGATGTGCGGCAGGCCCGAGGGGCCGTACCCGGTTTCGAACACCACCTCGTCCTTGGGACGCTTTTTCAGCCGCGCGACGATCTTGCGTGCTTCCTGGAACGGCCAGGCATTCGAGCTTTCGGCGATCTCGCGCAGCGCCGGGACTTCGAGCATGGACATCAATGGCTCTCCGGCCGCGGACACTACCACACCCCCCGGTGGCCATCGAAACACCGGCAGCCTTCCACCTGCGAAATTCAAGCGCCGATTTGGGCCGTGACTTGCATGAGCCGTGAAGTCATCGCCGGCCACGCCGTGCTCATTCGAGCGCCGCCCGCACGATCGTGAATGCCATGCTCAGCTTCGAGCCGAGGCCCGAAAGCGCGGCGATGATGGCGATCGACATGCCGGCCGCAATCAGCGCGTAGCCGATCGCCGTCGCACCGCTGTCCTCGCGCACGAAACGCGCAAGAAGCACCCGCATGATCCAGAGCTCCGCCGGGCATGAGCCCAGGGCCGCGAGTCAATCATCGCCGCGCTTCGATATCGTTGCCCTGTTTGCTAAAATTGCGCGGAATTCCTCGCCTCCCGCCGCCATCAAAGGGGCACATCAAAACGGGCTGATCGGGAAATACCGCAACCACAAATCCGTGAAGCGGCCCTGCTCCCACACGCGGAACAAAGCCCAATTGAGCGCCAGGCGTATCGTATCGTTGCCCTTTTTCACCACGATTGCGACGCCTTCGCCGAAATAGCGGCTGTCGATGTAGGGACCGCCCCGAAAAGCACAGCAATTTTCGGAATCGGTTCCATTGAGCCAAAAGGCGAGCGTGATTGCATCGCCGAACAGGAGATCGACTTCGCCGCGCCGTAACGCGAGCCGCGCCGCCTCCGCGCTCGGGTAGGGGCGAACCTCGGCCTCGGTAAACAGAGCCTTAAGATAAGCCTCGTGCGCGGTGCCGGCGGCTACCGCGACCTTCTTGCCCTCGAGCCGCTCGGGCAACGGATCTTCTATGGCCGAATCCCGCTTCGCCACGAAACGCGCCGGCGTGCGGTAATAGGGATCGGTAAAATCGACCTTCGTGCGCATCTCCACCGTCGTCGCGATCGATGCGATGGCAGCATCGCCCTGGTTCCCATTGAGCGCCGGAATGAGCGTCTCAAACCGGCGCATCTGGATCGTGCAGGCGAGCTTGAGCTCCTCGCACAGCATGCGCGCCAAATCGACATTGAAGCCCTGCGGATTCCCGTCCGGCCCGGCGTAGTCGAACGGCGGATAATCGGTCTCGGTAAGGAACCGGATCACGCTGATGCGCGACAGATCGGGTTTTTCCGGCCGGCGGCGCGGGTCCCAAAAGCCGGGCACGCGCACGGCCGGCTCCGCGCCCTCTGCTGCTGCCGCTGCCTGTCGTGCGCCGAAAAGCGGCGCGATCAGCAGCAGACAAACGGCCAATCCGCCGACCAGGCCTCGCAACGGATGTTCCGGCACCGGCACCTTCGCACCTTACTATGCCTACTTGGGTCCGGGCTGCTTATAGACCGTTGGTTAAGGCGGATCAGTGGCGATGAACGGGTCCGATCCGCTGGCGATGAGTCCCCGAGGAAAGGTTTTGCCGGCGCTCGGCTCATAAATATCGGCGCAAGTCAGCGGCCGCGGCATCGGTCGGCCGCTTGAGGTTGAACGGCGACACGAAACGCCCTGTCTTGTCCATCAGATAGACGATGGCGGTGTGGTCCAGCGTGTAGCCTCCATCCTCCTGGGGAACTTTCTTGAAATAGACGCGGTAAGCCTTGGCGACGGCCGCGATCTCGGCAGGATCGCCGGTCAGACCGGACAGATGCGGATCGAAGCTTGAGAGATAGTCCTTCATGACGCGGGGCGTGTCGCGCTCCGGATCGACAGTGATGAAGAGCGCGCGCGTGCGGTCCGCGTCGGGGCCGAGCACACGCAAAACCTCGGAGACCTCGAACAACGTCGTGGGGCAAACATCGGGGCAATGGGTAAAGCCGAAGAAGACCAGGAATGGGTGACCTTTTAAATCCTGATCGGTGACCACCTGCCCATTCTGATCGGTCAGCTTGAAAGCTCCGCCGATGGCGGCGATCTGCGCAACGGGGGACGAGAGGCGCCCGGCCACGATCAGCACCGCGCCGAAGCACAGCGCCAAGCCCGCGACAAAGGCCGCGGCGATCAGAAGAATGCGGCTGTTGCGCGCGCTCATCTCGGAATGCCTCCGCCTCCAGCAATCCTCACAAGCAGGCGGCGATCCCGGCGACGATCATCTCGTAGAACACCGCCGTGCCGTAGTGGGCCCAGAGCGCCAGCGTGGCGGCGAGCACAATGCCGGCGGCCGCGGCGACGAGCCCGAGGGGGCGCGAAAACACGAATGAGGTGGCAGAAGCGGTTTCGGGCATCGATGGTCCCACGCTCGAGCGGCCAAGCAGACCTATCCACCAAATAGGATCACTGGTAGGCCTGGACAATAGCGCCCGGCCGCGGCATCGGCGTCCATCGGCTTGAGAATCGAGCCGAATCCCCCGGCAAACCGCGGAAATACCCCGCTCCCACCCCAACGCACAATCGACCTTTTTGTGACGGCCGTCACGGCGGTTTTGTGATGGCCGTCACGGCGGGAAAAAGCCTCGCGTGGCACCGTCTCGGCATCGATTTGGGGCCGCCGGGTCAGAGTACGGCCATGGAACGCTTCGTCAGACGCGAAAACATCAAGCGCTACAGGAAACTGTTGCTTGAAGCGAAAGATGACGCCGAGCGGCGGCTGATCCAGACATTATTGACCGAGGAAGAGCAAAAAGAGCCGCCGCCGGAAGCGCCTTCGCCCGCGACCGCGCCGCGTTTAACCGATCTGTCTTTCTGGCGATTGCCCGCCATCACCAACGTCTCTGAAACAGCGGATCGCGTCCGCAAATGGTTCAGCAAAGGCTAAACGCCGCGGCCGATGCCGCGGACGCGAGAGCCCGCCCGATCAGTGCGAGCAGGCTCGCCCAGCCCCGTACCTCGAATTCACGTCAGCTCGCCCGAATCCCTCACGCGGCCGCGGACTGCCTTCGCGATGATTCCGCCGTCTCCCGCAGCGTGGTCCTTGCCGCTTCGCTCGCCCCCTGGATGATGCTCTGCCCGAGTTCCTTTGTCTGGTCTCCGAGCACCTGCGCCTGCCGGCTGACGAAATCGTCACTTTGCCGGCCGCGGCATGGTTCGCCGCCGCCTTTTATTAGCTCTACAAAGTTCTTTCCTAGCCCGGCCCGCCGCAGTAATTTTGCCCCGTGTTGTTGTGTTGCGTGTTTCGGGCGTTGAGTGCACGCCGATGAGTAACTCGCGTAAGACGGCCGTCGTAAGACGCGTCCAATACGGCGCCTTGCCGTACCGCTTGCGAGGCGGCGCGCGCCCGCAGTTCATGCTCATCACCTCCCGCGAGACCAGCCGCTGGGTCATTCCGAAGGGCTGGCCCAAGAAGGGCAAATCGCCGCAGTATTCAGCCGCGCGTGAAGCGTTCGAGGAGGCTGGCGTCGTCGGCGCGGTTGCCAAGCGCCCCGTCGGCTCGTTCTCTTATGAAAAGCGGCTGAAGAATGGGGCGGTCGTCCGCTGCGCCGTGCGCGTCTTTGCCCTCGAAGTCAGCCGCCAAAGCAAACAATGGCCGGAAAAGCAGGAACGCGTCGTCAAGTGGCTCTCTGCCGCGCAGGCGGCGGAACGGGTGAACGAGCCCAACTTGGGTGAGATCATCCGTCGCATGGCGCGCCGCTATGACGGGCGCAAGCCCGGTTGGACAGCGCGAGCGCGCGCTCGAACCAAGATCAAGTAGCAACGCCTAACGAGGCGCCTGTTCGCAACGCGTGCGGCCGAGCATCGCGCCCAACCGCCGCGTTGCGAGCATCTCCCGAGGCTGACCGGACGATCAGCTGCGGCGGCTACATCAAGCCGCCATAGGGGCTGCGAGCCGATGGCCCGTTGATCACGGGCGGCTGGCTCGGCGCCGCAAGCGGGGACGGAATGCGGCTTTGGAAAGCAGGCGCCGGCGCCGACCCTTGCAGCAGTAATTGATTGCGGAAGACGCCGCGACCACCTCCGTGTCCCCCGCCACCGCGTGCGAAGCTTGGCGTGGACACGACGACGACGCACGTCGCCGCCAACAGGACTGCAAAAACGCGTTTCATGACTTCAACTCCTCTTCTGGGCCCGCCCGCCGCGTCCCCGACCAGTCGATCAGAGCACGACGCGATGCGGGCTGACGTTTCATCTGGCATGTCCGCGATACCCATCGAGATAGTGATTGGCGTCAGCATCCAGGCGGACATCAGCTGGATGCTCTGTCGGCATGGTCGTACTCACGGCGAGCGGATGCGTAACCACGTGCGAAACCCCGCCTGAAAACGCGAATGCGTGAGCCGTTGGTCCCGCGACGACGGCGGCAGCCGTCAGCAAGCCGATCGTGATCCTACGCAACATGCAACAGTACTCCTTGGATGCAGTCGTCCCTTGCTGGAAGATGGTGCGAAGCGTGAGATTGAGTAGGCGAGCATTTGCAAGTCAGCTGCGGCGATTTTCGGCATGAGCCGGGCAAGGCGGATCAAGAGACCGCAAGGACGATCAAGCGGTTCGCCGCGCGCGAGCACATATTGGGCTTGCCGGGGTGGCGCGGCTTCGGCCATTCTTCCCCGCTCGGCACGAATTTCGGTTTCCCCCCAACCGTAGCGGCGCTATGCGCCCGCCCCGTCGCATCAGAAAGGAGATGGAAATGGCGAAAGCAAAAGAAGCAGCCGCGCTGCGCCTCGCCCGGCTCGACACGCCCACCGACCTGCGCCCCAACGCCGTGCCGGAAATTTCCGGCGCGCTCAACATCCTGCTCGCTGACATGTTCGCGCTTTACCTGAAGACCAAGAACTTCCATTGGCATGTATCTGGGGCCCATTTCCGCGACTATCACCTCCTCCTCGACGAGCAGGCCGAGCAAATTTTCGCGACTACCGACGACATCGCGGAGCGCGTGCGCAAGATCGGCGGCACCACGCTGCGCTCGATCGGCCAGATCGGCCGCTTGCAGCGCGTGTTGGACAACGACGCCGATTTCGTCACGCCGTTGGACATGCTCGCCGAGCTGCGCGACGACAACAAGCAGCTGGTCTCGAGCTTGCGCGAGACGCACGCGATTTGCGACGACCACGACGACGTGGCAACCGCCAGCTTGATCGAGAATTGGATCGACGAAGCCGAGCGGCGCGTGTGGTTCCTGTTCGAGGCAACCCGCGTTGCAAAGGAGTAAGCGGTTTTTTCGACGCTTCTGTGCATAGAACCAGCTCCTTCCATGCACGTGCCGGGAACGACCGGAACAGCGGCGCCTTGACAGCGCAAGCATGGAGAAGCCCGTGAAGATTGGCATTATTGGAACGGGCAATGTCGGCTGCGCCTGCGCCATGGCCGCCGTCAACCGCGGCAGCGCGCGTGAGATCGTGCTCGTCAACCGCAACCGCAAGACCGCGGAGGCGGTCGCAACCGACATGCGCTACGGCACGCCGCTGGGTCACAAGGTCGATATCGTCGATGGCGACTACGACGCGCTCAAGGGCGCAGGCATTGTGCTGATCACCGCGGGCGTAAACGAAAAAACCGGCGGCGCCACCGACCGCAACGACCCGCAGGGCCGCCTCAAGCTGCTCGACAAGAACGCCGAAATTTTTCGCGATATCGTGCCAAAGATCGTGCGCGCGGAGCCCAAGGCAGTGCTGCTCGTCGTGACCGATCCGCCCGACCCGCTCGCGGATGTCGCGCGAGAGAGCGGCGCGCCGGTTCTGAGCACCGGCACATATCTCGACAGCCAGCGATTTCGCGTTCATCTGGGCAAGCATTTCGATGTGGATCCTGCACATGTCGAAGCACAAGTGATTGGCGACCACGGGACCGCACAGGTGTTCCTGTGGTCCTCCGCACGCGTCGGCGGCGTTCCCGTGACGGCATTGCTCGAAGCGCGCGGCGAGCGCATGAACGAGCTGCGGCAGACGCTCGAGAAAGACGTGCGCTACGCCAACATCACCATCATCGAGGGCCACGACGCGAGCCAATACGGAATCGGGATTGTATCGGCGCGTATCGCCGAGATGGTGCTCAACGACGAGCGCGCGGTCATTCCGATCGGCAGTTATCAGAAAAACTTCGGCGTGACGCTGTCGCTGCCGAGCGTCGTCGGCCGTAGCGGCGTGATCGAGGTGCTCGAGCCGGACATGTCGGAGGACGAACGGGAAGGGCTCAGAAGGAGTGCGCAGGCTCTCGGCAAAGCGCTCGAGCGCGTCCGCGACAAACCCCGCGCAAAGGTCGCGGTTCGCAGCTGAGCTTCGCCCCGCCACTTGAGACTCCTTGGTGCGTTTTACTGCTCGCGACCCAAGCGACTGTCGTCCCGGCCGACGCCCGCCAAGCGGGCGGAGAGCCGGGACCCATGACCACCGGCCGGTGATCATGGGTCCCCGCCTGCGCGGGGACGACCGGTACAACAGCTGCGACTGCACGCATCTCATAATCTCACCATTCCAAACAGCCGTTCTCGTTCCCGCGGCGCGTTTTTTGCGCCCGGCGCGTCCCCCCGATCGAGGGGTGGCGGAGCGCCGAGAGTCGTCGGGTGCTTGCGAGGCACCCGTGGGCCTGCACTTGACGCGGCAGGCCAGGCGCCTAACGAGGCGCCTTGCGTCCCATGACGCAGCAATACACTAACGAAAATAACGAAGCGATTTCAATGCCGAGCGGCGGCAGTGTCCCAATA
>DATNNX010000204.1:0-5678 GCA_035601615.1 Xanthobacteraceae bacterium | reverse complement strand
ATGGCGACGATCGTCAAACGGGTCTCGTCGTGCATCACCGTGCCGACCGCGCGCACCGGCCGCACGATCGCGCGCGCCTCGACCAACTCCGTTCGCACGCCGCTGCGCTGTACCTTGTCGAGGCTGACCTTGACGGTCTTGCCATCGTCGGATTCCTCGCCTTCGTAGACCGGGATGTAATCCATTCCCATTGAGTCCTTCTTCGGCACCGGCGAGATGTCCGACAGACCCATGGGATTGCGGTAATAGAGAATCTTGCGCGGGCCGCTCGCCGTCGACGTCGGCTTCTTGCCGCCCGGCTCAAACGACACCTCTTCGTCCTCATAAACGGGGAGGTAGTCGCGACCGCTGGCATCCTGCTTGGGGGTGGCCGAATAATTGGCCGCCCCGCTCGGATCGCGGTAGTAGAGGATTTTCCGTTCTGCCGCAGTGGCGGCGCTCTGGGGCGCAAGCGCCGATACGCCCGCGGGCAGGCGGGCGTACCAATGGCCGGCCGCCGCGCTCGCTGTCGCACCCACCGCGACAAGGATCACGCCTGATAGCCGACACATGGCACTACCTCGTGGCCTGGAAGGTGACTTTGCCGACTACCGTCTCCGGCTCGCCCTGCACTTTCGCGGCGATGCTTAGCAGCCAGCGGCCAGTCATCGAGAGATCGGTCTTGAACGAATAGACGCCGGGCTCATTGCTCGGCACCGGTGTGAGCGGCGAAACCATTTCGTCCATCGCATCCGGGCTCATGTCGATCCGTTTCTGCACGATGATCGCCTCGCTCACCGACTTGCCGGTGGCCTTGTGCTTAAGGCGAACCGAGACGACGACGCCGTCGCCTTTCTTGACTTCCGCTTTTACCGGCTCGAACACGTAATCGTTGGCGCCCGCCAATGCGGTCCTGGCCACGGCAATCGCAATGGCGACGCCGGCCAGCAGGATTTTCCGAATCATTTTTAAGTTCCTTATCGACATTCACGATGCGGCCATGTCGCTGGGACCGCATAGCCGAACGCACACCGCGCGAGCGTTTCCGCTCACGCGTTGCAGGTCATGTTCAGTGAAATGTCAGATGCGAGGAGGTCGGAAAGGCGGACTGGCAGGCTGCGAATGGAACGGATTGCTGACAAAGGATGATTCCATTCCGCTCAGGGGAGGAGGGATCATCGCGCCGAAAAACACCACCGCGTAGGCATTCGCGCATTTGGCAGCGCAGTCGGCGGACGCCTGCCGATCCTTCATGCCGTGATCGGTCGGCATCGCGTCATGGTCGCAATGGTGATGTTGCAACGCGACCATCTCGTTTGCAGCGGGCTCACCATTTGCCATGGCGAATACGCGTGAGATCGGCAGCATTGCCAACGACAGCGCCAGCAAAAAAGCCAATATGGTCCGGCCGACTTGCATGTCTCTCAGCAAAACAGGCAGGCTGCGTAGACGATGCCGGTCGTCACCAGCAATCCGAAGATGATCAAAGAAAGTTTCATGATTAGCTTCCTGGAGCGCCCGAAACATACACCGAAAGGAGGGCCGTTTCCAGACTACCTTGATGGTAAAGTAGGGTTGCGCTCGGTCTCATACTTTGAGGACGCTGAAAGGAATGACCTTCATTGTGAAATTCACCGTTGCTGTCGTCACCGTGCTACTATTCGCAGTGACGACGCTCGTGTCCGCCCGGGCCCACGAAGATCATGCCAAGTTTTCCGCCGGCCAGCCGGGCGATCCCAACAAGCCAGCGCGCACCATACATGTGCTGATGCGTGACGACGGCAACGAGCAGAACATGCGCTTTGAGCCTGCTTTGATCACAGTGCGCAAGGGCGAGCAAATTCGCTTTCTCCTGGAAAACGGCGGGACCGAAAGTCACGAATTCATGCTCGCCACGGTCGCAGAAAACCGCAAACACGCGGAACTGATGAGGAAGTTTCCCGACATGGAGCATGATGACCCGAACGCAAAGCGTCTGGCCATGTCCGAGCGCGGCGAGCTGCTCTGGAGGTTCACCAAGGCTGGGCAATTCGAGTTCGCCTGCCTCATTCCGGGACACTACGAAGCCGGCATGCATGGCAAGATCATTGTGAAATAGTGAGACGGCACAGGCACACACGAGATCACAATGCGACCACGAAGGTACATCGCCCTTGCGCCACTGCTGCTCTGGCTCGGCGCTAACCTGCCCGCTGTAGTGGCGCAATCGGACGAATACGTGAGCGGGGAAGTCACCAGGATCGACGAGTCCGCTGGCAAAATCATAATCAAGCACGGCCCAATCAAGAAGTTTGAGATGGACGCGAGGATGACTATGGCGTTCCGCGCGGCCGATCCGGCGATGCTGAAAGCAGTGAAGCCCGGTGATCGCGTTCGCTTCGTGCCGGACCGGATCAATGGTCAGTTCACGGTGACGAAGATTGAGAAGGCAAAATAACCCGAGCGAAAGACCAAGGAGCCAATAGCGCGGGCGATCAGCAATCGACTTGGTCGGCATGTCCAGTTACGAACGAATAGCCTCGCCGTATGACCGCTTATGGCACAACGCGACAGATGCCGACATATTGAATTTATGGTCGGTATTGGCGGTATTGCGGACATGAATGGACGGATCGGCTCGGCCAACTCGGTCGAGTTTGACCCGAAGCGGAAATGTGTAGCCGTTGTTTGCTGCGATGCACGGCCCTGACCTGCTATACTTAGTCCGTGATCCTTGGCCCCGGGTAAGCCGATGAGACGGCGCGCGTTCATCACACTGCTCGGCTGCGCCGCGTGCGCGGCCCTCGCCATTAGTTCAAAGTATCGTGCCCTCGCCATTGATCCAGTCCATCGTACTGAAATCGACGGGCGTGGGTACAAGCTGTGGTTCATTGGCGGGATGCGCGATGCGATCATGATGGGCAGACGCGAAGCGACGCTCGATCTCCGAACCTTGAAAGACCAGTCTCATTTATATGGCGTGGGGCCAATTGACGGGCTCACTGGCGAAGTCACAATTGCAGACAGCCGACCTTCCCTTGCCCGCGTCGGCCCAGACCATCGAGTGCACGTCACGGAAAACTTTGAAGCAGGGGTGCCATTCTTTGTATGGGCGGAAGTGCCGGCTTGGAGAGATGTGCCCATCCCTGACCGAGTACGTACTTACAATGATTTAGAGCTATTCGTCGGAACGGCAGGCAAAGAGGCCGGACTGACCCAAGCATTCCCGTTCGTTGTCACTGGACGGCCACAGCTGATCGACTTCCACATTGTTGATGCCAAACCGGATACACCACCAGGAATGGCTGCTCATCAAAAGATACAAATTCCTTTTGAAACGCATGACCGAGACGCAGCGCTGATTGGTTTCTGGTCAGACAAACACAATGGTATCTTCACTCCTATGGGCAGTAACGTTCATATCCACTTCCAAACGAGCAATAATGTCGAATCCGGCCATGTGCAGGGACTCGATCTCGGGCAGACCGGGATGACGCTGCGCTTACCTCAGAGCTAAATGGTGAATGTCCGGTTCTGGCACGACTCGGACCAGCGCTAATGCGGCAGGATGTCCGAGCTGGTGGAAGCTGACATTCGACCTTTGAGAGAGGATGTTCAGTTTAACCCGCTTCGGCCCCGCCGAGTAGTGACGCGGGCCCGCTGGCGCCATCATCGCGGCACGCACAGGTCAGGTGACGCGAAGTCCGCCCTTGTCCTCGATGAAACGGGCGATCTCGTCGACGCCCTCGCCGGCGCGCAGATTGCTGAACACGAACGGCCGCGCCCCGCGCATGCGCTTGGCGTCGCGCTCCATCACCGCCAGCGAAGCGCCGACGTGGGGCGCGAGATCGATCTTGTTGATCACCAGCAGGTCGGAGCGCGTGATGCCCGGACCGCCCTTGGACGGTATCTTGTCGCCGGCGGCGACGTCGATCACGTACAGCGTCAAGTCCGCAAGCTCCGGCGAGAAGGTCGCGGCCAGGTTGTCGCCGCCGGACTCGATGAGAACGAGATCGAGCGCCGGAAATTTCTTCTGCATCTCGACGACCGCCGCGAGATTGATCGAGGCGTCCTCGCGGATCGCCGTGTGCGGGCAACCGCCGGTTTCGACGCCAGCGATTCGCTCCGGCGCCAGCGCGCCGGAGCGCACGAGATATTCGGCGTCCCATTTGGTGTAGATGTCGTTGGTGATCGCCGCGAGTTCGTAGCGGTCGCGCAGCCGCTTGCACAAAGCATCCATCAGCGCGGTCTTGCCCGAGCCGACCGGGCCGCCGATGCCGACGCGCAGCGCGCCGTGTGGATGCGGCATGGCTCAGCTCCTGAACAGCCGCGTGTGCTGCGTCTCGTGGCGCATGGCGGCAAGATCGGCGCGAAAGGCTGCGCCGCCGACGTCGTCAAGCGCGGTGGCGCGTGCGCGCTCCGCGGTGGTCGCCACCATGGGCTCGAGCGCGGCGAGAATGCGCTGCCCGTCCGTCTGGCCGAGCGGGACGAGCCGCACCCCCGCGGAAACGAGATTCGCCGCAAACGCATGGAGATAAGCCTGCAGCGCGGGGGCGAGCGCGATGGCGTGTCCGGCGCTCGCAACGCCGACCGCGACCGGCAGCGCGACGCCGCCGTCGGAGATCGCAAGCAGGCAATCGAGCGCAGGTGTCGGCCACGCCGCGCGCGTCGCGTCGAGAAAGGCGCGACCCTGGGCCGTCGTTTCCAAGTGCCGCTCCTTCGACGCTGCAAATGCAGCGGCCAGTTCAGCGACCGCGCGTAGCGCCGCCTCGTCGGTCTGCCTCACCGCGCGATAAGCATGGGCGAAGAACACCGCGTCGCAGAATCCGCTGCCATCGCCGATCATCACCGCGAGCCAGTCCTGGAAACTCGCTGCATCCGTGATGTCGCCGGCCTCGACCGCCCACTCGATACCGCTCGAATAGGAAAATGCGCCGATAGGATAGGCCGGCGACAACCACGCCATCAGCCGGTACAACGCGGACCCGTTCAAATCGCCCGCGTCGGTTGCCTCATTCTCCGAGAGACCACGGTTTCTCCGCTCATTCCCGCGTAAGCGGGAATCCAGCAACAACTGGGTCCCCGCTTTCGCGGGGACGAGCGGAGCTTGCGCGGCTTCTCGGCCATGCGCGCTGCGCTTTGGGCGACGTTGTGGTCGCTTAATGGTCATGGTCTTCGCCGTGCCCATACGCGTAGGCGCCGGGTTCTGGGTCGAACGGCGCCTCGACGCAAACAAGTCGCGCGCCGAGACGGCGCAGCATGTCCTCCAGCACGTGATCGCGGCGGATGCGCAACCTCTCGCCCACCACCTGCATCTCGATGTGGCGATTGCCGATGTGCCAGGCAAAACGCGTGAGCTCATGCGGGCTTTGCGCGGCGATCTCGACGAGCGGTTCCGCCTTGCCCGCGACACGCACGATCGCGCCGTCCTCGAGCACGAGGCCGTCGCCGTCCTTGAGCGCGGTCGCGTGCGGCAGATCGAGCAGGAACGCCGTGCCGCGCTCGCCCGTCAATGCGATCCTGCGGCGATGCCGCTCGGCCGCATCGAGCACGACGCGGTCGACGGCGCTCGCCGCGTTCCAGGTGCCGGCAGCCTTGATCTCGGACGCTCGCCTCATCCGCTCCGGCCTTTAAAACAAGAAGTACCGTTGCGCCATCGGCAGCACCTCGGCCGGCGCGCAGGTCAATAGTTCCCCGTCGGCGGTCACCTCGTAGGTTTC
>DATNNX010000203.1:0-4243 GCA_035601615.1 Xanthobacteraceae bacterium | reverse complement strand
ACCCACCAGCCGAATTCGAGCCGGAAGGAAAGGATGCGGCCGAGCTCGCCACCGCCCGTGAGGGCGGCGAGTTTCTGCAAGCCCGGTAGATGAAGCTTGTCCTCGACCACGCCATGCTTGCGGCCGCGCGCTTGCGCCTGCCGCAGCAGCGCGCGCGCCTCCGTGGCGGTCGGCGCCACCGGTTTTTCGCAATAGACGTGCTTGCCGGCGGCGATCGCCTTTTCGAGAACCGCGGCGCGCTGCTGCGTCGCCGCCGCATCGAAAAAGATCGTGTAAGCGGGATCGGCGAGCGCGGCGTCGAGATCGGTGGTCCAATCCGCGAGCTTGTGGGTGCGCGCGACTGCGGCAAGGCGATCGGCATTGCGGCCGACGAGCAGCAAGCGCGGAAGGAGGCGCTCATCTGCGAGCGCGAGCCCGCCCTCTTCGATGATCGGGATCAAGGCATTCGCCAGATGCTGGGTCGAGCCGATGCGGCCGGTCGCGCCGTGCACAATGATGCCGATCGTTCGCCTCGCCATCGCTCAAGTCCGGTCACTGACGGAAATGGTGAGATCGGACTATGCTATGTGGATTGCGCCCGTGTCCACGTTTGGGAGAGCAGGGTGCCGCGTCACATCGTCTGTCTGAGCTTCGACTTCGATACGCAATCCGGGTTCATCGCCCGCGGCATGACCAGCCCGACCGCGCTCTCGCGCGGGGAGTTCGGGCTTCTCGGCGCGCAACGCATCCTCGCTTTGCTCAAGTCGCACGGCATCCGCGCCACCTGGTTCGTTCCAGGCTTTACGATCGAGAGCCATCCGCGCGCCTGTGAGGCAGTCGTGCGGGACGGCCATGAAGTGGCGCACCACAGCTGGGCGCACGTCGCGCCGGCGCAGCAGAGCCGCGCCGAGGAGGAGGCGGATCTCGTCCGCGCGAACGATGCCATCTCGGCGCTGACCGGACGCAAGGCGCGCGGCTATCGCTCCCCGTCATGGGACCTAAGCGAGAACACGGTCGATCTCCTGCTTGCGCACGGCTTTCTCTACGACTCGAGCCTCATGGGGGCGGATTATTGGCCCTATCGCGCGCGCCGCGGCGACCAGGCGGAGCTCGGCAGGCCGTACCGCTACGGCGAGCAAACGGATCTGATCGAGATGCCGATCAGCTGGTCGCTCGACGATTACCCGCATTTCGAGTTCGTGCGCACGCCGGCGACGGTGCTGCCGGGGCTGCAGTCGGCGCGCACGGTGATGGAGAACTGGCTCGACGAATTCCGTTACATGCAGCAGAGCGTCGATTGGGGCGTGCTCACCTACACCATGCATCCTTACGTCATCGGCCGCGGCTACCGCATGCTGGCGCTCGAAGGGCTGGTGAAGGATTTGCAGGCAGCAAGCGCCATATTCATGACTCTGGAGGACGCCGCAACCGAGGCGCAGGCGCGCATGTTCGGGCCATAGATGGTTGGCTTCTGTCCAAGCTGCGAATTCGGTCTGCTCCCTCTCCCAAAGGGAGAGGGGTGGGGTGAGGGGTCTCTCGATAGATCCGAACCCCCTCACCCCAACCCTCTCCCCGAGGGGGAGAGGGAGCGCACCGCGTTGGCGGCGAGACGATCTTTACGCATTCGACTTAGACCGCGAACGCCACATAGTCGTTTGCGCATGGCGGGCCGTTGGCCACGTCCATCGTGCGCGCCTCGAGGTCGATGAGTACGGCGCCACCCTGAATGCGCGGTGCGCTTCGAGGCCAGCTCTCGTCCGGAAGCGGCGAGGCTCGGCCAAAGGAATCGAGAACCGGCGCGAAAAGGGAAGGTTTTGGCCTCCCAATGAGGCGCTGTCTCGAATGCCAGGCGATGCCTCATCCCCAAGAGCCGTTTTTCGCAAATCTCCAGAAAATCTCCAGAAAAATTCCCGCCAAATCGAAGGCTTTCTGCAAGCCCGCCATTCCTGCCACGGCTAGACCAGCGAGTGCTGCGCCTTGCGGCGTCGACCGCCGGGTCGTGAAGCAGTTCGACCTACCTGCCGTGGAGCCCCGACCATGTTCGAGAAAGACAATTCCATCCCGCCGTTTTCGTCATTCGAGCTCCACCGGCAGGCGTCCATTGCGCGCAACCTCGTCATCCAGGCCTGTGTGCGTGCCGCCGTGCGCGCGTCTGCGAAATGGTTGCGCATGATCTTCTTCGAGAGCACGCGCCTGGCGCGTGGCCTCGCTGCCGAACGACGGCGGCGCAGCGCTATTCGCGACCTCCAGCGGCTCGATGACCGTATGTTGAAGGACATCGGGGTCCAGCGAGGGGGGATCGAATTTGCTGCGCGCAACGCAGTGGCCGCAGCGATCATCTGCTTTCCGATTGGCGGTACAATGGCGGCGGACTGCGTGCCCTTGGACTGTGTGGCAGCCGACCTCAGGCTCACCACACTGATCGAGGCGCACGGCGAGGCTCAAGACGTCGCTGCCGAGACCTTGGCGCAAGCGTTCTTCACCGTGATGGAAGCGCGGAAGGCCTGCAACCAGGGGCAGGTCGAGGCGGCGATCAAGCTTTATGAAAGCATTCCACTGCGCCCGGTAAGCTCCAGGACGTTCAGAGACTGAACGCCACGTACGCGTTCGCGCATGGCGGGCCGTTGGCCACGTGCATCGTGCGCGCCTCGAGGTCGATGAGCACGGCGCCGACCGTCATCGTGCGCGTGTCCGCCGGCGCGCGCGGATCGGCGTGGCGGCAGATCGCGTAAGGGGCGCCGAAATGGTCGGCGGCGGCAGCCCGCATATGCGCAACGGACACCGCGTCGCGATGCGGCGCCAGCAGCGCGCGCATGCGATCGGCGCGGTAGAGGGTGTTGGGGGAAATCTTCTCCAACAGCGATTCTCCATGTCCCCCTGTCAGGAAATGGTTGGAATGGGTGATGATGCCGTCTTCCGGATGGAGCCGGCTCACATGGTCGGGGCTCGACTCGATATCGACGATGTCTCCTCCAGCCGCGCCGATGACGACATTGGCCGAGCAGGTTCGCGCCGTGTCGGTCAGCGGCCGCGCCGCCGCATCGAAGCGCTCCGCATCCAGCACCTCCCGGCAGCGCACGTGAAATGGTTTTTGGTACGGATTGCGGCCATCATTGCTCGAGGCGAGGCCGTTTTCGACCAGGCCGACGCCGCATTCGTTGACGCCCATTTTTCCGCCCGCGATTCCGGCCTCGGTGAGGCACACGAAGCTCGGTTGCGCATTGCGCCGTGCGCGTAGCACGAAGGTGCGTCCATGCACGCCTTCGAGCCAATCCCAGTTCTGGCCGAGCCACGTGCGGCGATCGGCGGTCACCTCCGGCAGCAGGCCGAACGTGGTGCAGCCGTCGGGCGCGACCTCGACGAGCTCTGCGGCTCGCTGCCTTCTCGCCTCTTGCCCGAACAGCGTGAAGGCGAGCTCGTAGCGCGCATTGAGAAGCGCGATGTCATCCTCGCTTTGGCCCGATCCGTCGGCAATGCCCCGCATCTCCTCGGCATAGGCGCCGTTATGCCCCGCGATCGCCTTGTGCCAGCGCGCCGCCTCGGCGAAAGCCGCCTCTCGATGGAGGCCGGAGGCGGCGAAGCGGCGAAGATAAGTCGCGACATTGTCGGCGATCTCGCGTGCAAATCGCCGGCCATGGGCGAGGCCGCACGCGTAGGCGTCGCCCTCGGTCGTCAGCAGCGCTATCCCGGTCATGGGCTACTTCGTCATATGTGGTGCATGAACGCGCGGCAAACCCGGTGCGCTCCCTCGCCCCGCGGAGCGGGGAGAGGGATGGGGTGAGGGGCGGCTTGAAGCGTGAGGGGCAGCTTGTGGCGCCCCTCACCCGTGCGAGATGGTTGGTCGAGTCTTGAGCCCTCTCCCCACTTCGCGGGGCGAGGGCATGAACGGCGATCATGCGCCCGCGGCATGTGACGCAGTGGAGTCATGGCGCGTTCGCTTTCCGCAAGTCTTTGATGCGCACGGCTTTGCCCTGGGAGCGCGGTATTTCGCCCGGCGCCTTGAGCACGACGTCGCAAGTGACACCGACCATCGCCTTGACGTGGTGGCGCACGTCAGCTGCCATTTTCGCGGCGAACGGCTCGTCGCGCGGGGCAGGGGTTGCGAGCTCGACCTCAACTGTCATGGCATCCATGCGTCCCTCGCGGGTGAGCACGAGTTGATAGTGTGGCGCGAGTCCCGGAAAACCGACCAGGACCGCCTCGACCTGCGAAGGATAGACGTTGACGCCGCGAATGATCAGCATGTCGTCGCTGCGCCCGGTCA
>DATNNX010000202.1:0-11747 GCA_035601615.1 Xanthobacteraceae bacterium | reverse complement strand
CGACATGTCGCCGACCTTCATGTCGTCGGCGAGCTCGAGCCTGAACTTGTCGCGATCGTAATACTGCACGCCGTTCGGCAGCGTCTTCATCTCGTGGCTGATGAGCCGGTCGTAGCAATTCCAGGACACCTCGTAGCCGGGCACGTTGGTGCCCACGCCGTGGATGTCGATATTGTTAGGGCCGCTCTCGGAGACGATGAGCAACGTCTCCTGGCGCGATTGCGCCTTGGCCGGCGACCAGATCGCAGGCGCCGCCGGCAGTACGCTGCCCGCCGCCAATGCGGTCATCGATTTGAGGAATTCACGACGCTTCATGGCAATCTCCCAATCGCAGCGGGTGTCTGCATCGGGTTCCGCAAAGGTCGTGCCAGAACTGGGTAGCGCTCGGGGTTCGCTCCCAGCCGGCTGATGCAGATGCAGAATCGCTGGGCCACCGGGGCGCGGGCGCAGGCCGTTGCCGGCCTTTGCACGCGATTCGCCAGGATGCGGCCTAAACCGTGGGCAGCGCGGCCTTTTCCCCGGAGAGGGATGTGCCGCGCTCGCGGCGCGGCAACGGCAGGGCTGCGGTCGCGGCATTCGCGTCGATCTGCTCGAAACTTCAGCGATTGCCTAACAAACAGGCGATCAATTTCGGTTTTCACCCGCCAGGCGCCGACCGACGGGGAAAATCCTGGCCCCTCCAAACCCGTGGATTGGCACGTCCATTGCTAATTCGTGCACCGACGCCGGTGCGGGCCGCCGGCAAAACGCCGGAGCGCGCCGCCATGTCGACCTTCGACAACCCCTTCGATCCCGAGCGCCGACTCAATCGGACGGGATGCAGGTGCGGGCGCCACCGCAGCCAGGCCGAGCACGACGCCGAGGCGCAGCGGCAGCTCAAATGCGAGGCGGTTGCGAGCGAAGAGAAGCGCTATGAGGGCGTCGTCGCCGCGGCCGTGATGCGCGCCGTCTTTCCCAAGGACGCCGCACGGCGCGCCTTTCTCAAATCGGTCGGGGCCTCGACCGCGCTCGCCGCGCTCGCGCAGCTCTTCCCGCTCAAGACCGCGACCGAAGTGTTCGCGCAGGGCGGCGCGCTCGAGAAGAAGGACCTCAAGGTCGGGTTCATCCCCATCACCTGCGCCACGCCGATCATCATGGCGCACCCCATGGGCTTCTACAGCAAGCACGGATTGAACGTCGAGGTGATCAAGACCGCGGGCTGGGCGGTGATTCGCGACAAGACGCTCAACAAGGAATACGACGCCGCCCACATGCTCTCGCCGATGCCGCTCGCGATCACGCTCGGCGCGGGCTCGAACCCGATTCCCTACACCATGCCGGCGGTCGAGAACATCAACGGCCAGGCGATCACGCTCGCGATCAAGCACAAGGACAAGCGCGATCCGAAGTCGTGGAAGGGCTTCAAGTTCGCGGTGCCGTTCGACTACTCCATGCACAATTATCTCCTGCGCTATTACGTCGCCGAGCACGGCATCGACCCCGACCAGGACATCCAGATCCGCGCGGTGCCGCCGCCGGAGATGGTGGCCAACCTGCGCGCCGACAACATCGACGGCTTTCTCGCGCCCGACCCGGTCAACCAGCGTGCCGTCTACGACGGCGTCGGCTTCATCCACATCCTGTCGAAGGAGTTGTGGGAAGGGCATCCGTGCTGTGCGTTCGCGGCCTCCAAGGAGTTCGTCACCACCATGCCGAACTCCTACGCCGCGTTGCTCAAATCGATCATCGATGCCACCGCCTTCGCCCACAAGCCGGAGAACCGCAAGGAGATCGCCGCGGCCATTGCGCCGGCGAACTACCTCAACCAGCCGGAGACGGTGGTCGAGCAAGTGCTCACTGGCACCTTCGCCGACGGCTTGGGCAACGTGAAGCGTGTTCCTGACCGCATCGATTTCGATCCCTTCCCCTGGCAGTCGTTCGCGATCTGGATCCTCACTCAGATGAAGCGCTGGGGACAGATCAAAGGCGATGTCGACTACAAGGCGGTGGCCGAGCAGGTCTTTCTCGCCACCGACACCGCCAAGCTCATGAGAGAGGTCGGGCTCACCCCGCCGACAAGCAATTCGAAAAGCTTCGTCGTCATGGGCAAGGAGTTCAATCCGGCGAAGCCGGATGATTATCTTAAGAGCTTCGCGATCAAGCGCGTTTGAGCACACAACCGTTTCGCCGGGAGACGGACAATGAGAATGACGTGGCGCGCGGCGCTCGTTTCGCTGCTGCTGTTCGGCCTGTTCGTCGGCGCCTGGCACCTCGCCACCAGCGGCAGCGGCCCTGCCGCCACCATGGATCCGGAATACGCCAAGCTCATGGGCACAACCGCGACCCAGGGCAAGTCGGCGATGCCCGGACCGCTGGACGTCGGGGCCAAGCTGTGGGAGCACCTGAAGCGTCCGTTCTATGACAACGGGCCGAACGACAAGGGGGTCGGCATCCAGCTCGCCTATTCGATCGCGCGGGTGATGACCGGCTATCTCGTCGCGGTGGCGGTGGCGATCCCGATCGGCTTCCTCATCGGCATGTCGCCGCTGATGAGCCAGGCGCTCGATCCCTTCATCCAGGTGCTCAAGCCGATCTCGCCACTCGCCTGGATGCCGCTCGCGCTCTACACCATCAAGGACTCGAACCTGTCCTCGATCTTCGTGATCTTCATCTGCTCGCTGTGGCCGATGCTGATCAACACCGCGTTCGGGGTCGCCGCGGTGCGCAAGGAATGGCTCAACGTCGCGCGCACGCTCGAAGTCGGCACGTTCCGCCGCGCCTTCACCATCATCCTGCCGGCGGCGGCGCCGACGATCCTCACCGGGATGCGCATTTCCATCGGCATCGCTTGGCTGGTGATCGTCGCCGCCGAGATGCTGGTTGGCGGCACCGGCATCGGCTACTTCGTCTGGAACGAATGGAACAACCTCTCCATCACCAACGTGATCACCGCGATCCTGGTGATCGGGCTCGTCGGCATGGTGCTCGACCAGCTTCTCGCACGAGCGACACGCTTGGTGACGTTTCCGGAGTGAGAGCTGTGATGGTAACGGTGGCGCCGCATGCTGCGTCACCTCTCCCCGCTTGCGGGGAGAGGACGGACCGCGAAGCGATCCGCGTGAGGCGGACTTTAAACGACCTGAGCGCGCAGAGAATCCCCCTTACCCCAACCCTCTCAGCCGAAGCGGGGTATATCCGATTTCGGCCGCTTAATAGTGACCGAGCGCGGGTAAACCCGAGTTCGGTTGCAAGCGGGGAGAGAGAGCACACCGCGCTCGCGGCTTGGCTGCGTGCATGACCGATAAATTCATCTCGATCGAAGCGGTCAGCAAGCGGTTTCCGGCGCCGGGCGGCGGACACACCACGGTGTTCGAGGACCTGTGGCTGTCGATGGCGCGCGGCGAGTTCGTCTGCATCATCGGCCACTCCGGCTGCGGCAAGACCACCGTGCTCAACATTCTCGCCGGCCTCGATGAGCCCTCCGACGGCGCGGTGATCGTGGACAATAAGTCGATCGACGGCCCGAGCCTCGACCGCGCGGTGATCTTCCAGAGCCACGCGCTGCTGCCGTGGCTCACGGTGATGGGCAACGTCGCCTACGCAGTGTCGTCGCGCTGGCGCTCTATGAGAAAGGACAAGCTCCGCGCCCAGGCGCAGAAATTCATCGACCTCGTGGGTTTGACCGGCGCCGAGCACAAGCGCCCGGCGGAGCTTTCCGGCGGCATGAAGCAGCGCGTCGGTATCGCGCGCGCGCTCTCGATCGAGCCGAAGATCATGCTGATGGACGAGCCGTTCTCCGCGCTCGATGCGCTCACGCGCGGCACGCTGCAGGACGAGGTGCGGCGCATCTGCGTCGAGACCGGGCAGACCGTGTTCATGATCACCCACGACGTCGACGAGGCGATCTATCTCGCCGACCGCGTGGTGCTGATGACCAACGGGCCGAACGCGCTGCTCGCCGAGATCGTGGAAAATCCGCTGCCCAAGGAACGCCAGCGCAGCGACGTGCATCGCCATCCGCTCTATTACGGGGTGCGCAACCACATCATCGATTTTCTAGTGAGCCGGAGCAAAAATTTTGCCGACGAGATACAGGGCACCAATTACGACCGCCGTCAGGTGCCCGTGGTGCGCCCGGGTGCGCCGGAACCCGTAGTCGCTGCCGAATCGGCGGCGGCTGCGCCGTCGTGGAGCGGCCTCGTCCAACACCGGGCATAACCAACGCGGGCCTCATGCCAAGGAGATGAGCCATGACACGTGCCGATCTCACGGAAAAGATTCTCGACATCAAGCGCGCGAAAGGATGGAGCTGGAAATACATCCACGAAAAGATCGGCGGTACGTCGCCGGTGCTGCTGGTCGGCGCGCTGCTCGGCCAGATGAAGCTGACCAAGCCGCAAGCCGCCAACGCCGCGGATCTGTTCGGCTTGTCGAAGGCGGAAGCCGCGCTGCTCAACGAGGTGCCGATGCGCGGCGCCGGCGTGCCGATGCCGCCGACCGACCCGCTGATCTACCGCTTCTACGAGCTGGTGATGGTGAACGGGCCGGCGTGGAAGGCGCTGATCGAGGAGGAGTTCGGCGACGGTATCATGTCGGCGATCGATTTCGACGTGCAGATCGAGCGGCTGCCGAACCCGAAGGGCGACCGGGTCAAGATCACCATGTCGGGCAAGTTCCTGCCGTACAAATATTACGGCAATTCCGGCAACGTGCCGGAGTACGGCTACAAGGAGGAATGAGCGCGGCGCGCAAGCGCAGCGACGCGCTCGGACACCCTCTCCCACAAGGGGCGAGGGTGTCGGAGTTTGCTGCTCGAGGGCTGGAACGCGGTGAGCAACGGGCGGCTCACACTCGCGCTTCGGCCAGACTCGGCGCGATGGACGTAAGTGTGCTCTTGCGCAGGTAGTACCACCACGTGAGCGCGATGCAGGTCACATAAAAGGCGAGGAAGACCGCCAACGCCAGGTGAGGACTACCGGTGGCGGCGATCGAGGCGCCAAAGCCGCGCGGGATCAGGTAGCCACCGCAAGCGCCGACGGCGCCGATAAATCCCAGCGCGGCGGCGGCCTCGAGGCCGGCCGCCTTCAAGGCGAGCGCCCGGGCAACCTCGCCCAGGCCTTTCGCGTCCCGGCGCTTCTCCTCGCGAAAGATCGCCGGAATCATTCGATAGGTCGAGCCGTTGCCGATCCCCGTGGTGACGAAAAGAATCAGAAACGTCGTCAGAAAGCCGGCAAAGTCCTTGATGTCCACGAAGTACATCACGCCGATCGTCGCGGCGCCCATGGCGATGAAGTTCCAGAACGTCACGATCGCGCCGCCGATCTTGTCGGCGAGCAATCCGCCAAGCGGACGCGAGAGCGAACCCACCAGCGGTCCCAGGAAGGCAATAGCCACCGTGACCTCCGGGAATTGGGTCTTTATCAGCAGCGGAAACGCCGCGGAGTAGCCGATAAAGGAGCCGAACGTTCCGATATAGATGTAGGACATCACCCACGTGTGCTTGCGCTTGACGATGACGAGCTGGTCTTTGAGCGTCGAGCGCGCCGAGGTGAGGTTGTTCATGAAGAAGAACGCGCCGGCCGTCGCGAGCACCAGCGGCAACAGCCACATCAGCCCCGCGTTCTGAAGATAAAGACCGTCCGCGACCGGGGTTGCCTGGTAAAGACTTACAAAGCCGAATCCCAGCAGCAGCGGGGTGAGCAACTGCACGCCACTCACTCCGATATTTCCACCAGCCGCGTTCAAGCCGAGCGCCCAGCCCTTCATGCGGTCCGGGTAGAAGAAAGAAATATTGGCCATGCTCGAGGCGAAGTTGCCGCCTCCGAAGCCTGCCGTTGCCGCGACCAGCAGCATCAGCCAGAACGGCGTGTCGGGCTGAGTCACGAAATAGGCGAGTGCGAGCGTTGGAATGAATAGCACCGCCGCGCTGAAAATCGTCCAGTTGCGGCCGCCGAACGTCGTTACCGCAAAGGTGTAGGGAAACCGGATGAGCGAGCCGATCAGACCGGGCAGCGCGACGAGCTGAAACAGCTGGTCGGTCGTGTAGTGAAAGCCGGCCTGCGGCAATTTGGTCGCGACGATGCTCCAAATGAGCCAGATCGAAAAACCGAGGTGCTCGGCGAAAATCGACCAGATGAGATTACGTTGCGCGATGGATTTGCCCTTGGATTTCCAGAACGTCTCGTCCTCGGGGTCCCATTCCGAAATCCAGGTCGAGTTCCGCTGGCTCATCAGCTTGTCCCTTTCCGGTTGGCATCGATCCCTGACGAGCGCCGTTGCTTTGCTGAGGGCGTGAACCGACGAAAAAGCGCGGCCGCCCGGCGCGCGAAAAGCGTCTCTTCCAGGGCGGCGGCATTGCCTGTGGTGTCGGCGATAAAACTGCGGCGCCGCCAGCGGTGGCGGCGCTGCGCCTTCGCCTTACAAGCTTCGTGCCAAGGCCAGACAGGCCGAGAAAATTTCGGCAGATCAGGCTATTAGTCCATTTGAGGGAGATCCGGACGGGCGATCGGAGAATCCACCCTGCCCCTCACAAAAGCATTGCTGCAAAAAATTTGTGCAGCGCAAAAACGGCGTTCGCGCGTCGCCGCTCCGCGGCCCGCCGCGATCCGCAAGCGCGCATCGCCCGCGTTCATTTCAACAGCTCCGCCGCCGTGAGGACCGACTGCGCGACCTCGGCGATTTTCTTGTTCTCGTTCATGGCCGTCTTGCGCAGCAGGCCATAGGCCGCGTCTTCCGGCAGATTTTTCGCTTTCATGAGAATGCCCTTGGCACGATCGATGACTTTGCGCTCCTCGAGCGCGGCGCGCGCGCGATCGAGTTCGTCGCGCAGACGGGCAAGCGAGTTGAAGCGCGAAACGCACAGATCGACGCTGGTCTTGATGCGCTCCTTGTGTAGCGCCCCGACCACGTAGGCGGAGACGCCGGCGTCGACCGCGGCATCGATCGCCGCCTTGTCGCTCTCCTCGACGAACATCGCGACCGGCCGCTTCACTGCGCGGCTGACCGCGAACATCTCCTCAAGCTTGTCGCGGCTCGGCTTGCCGAGGTCGATCAGCACCACGTCCGGCTCTAGCCCACAGATGCGCGCAATGAGGTGCGACGTTTCGTCGAGGCGGACCACGTGAGTGTGTCCAGCCTCGTACAAGGCGTCTTCCAGGACCGCAGCGCGGGTCGGACTCTCGTCGACGATGACGATCTTGAGCGAGGCTTGCATCGGTGCAAGGGGCCATCTTCAAACCCTGTGCCAAATGCCGTGGAATTGATATTTCTTAGCGCCTTCAGTGGTTTACCGGCAATCGGCGCCTTCGCTGCCGGGGCGGCCATGGTGCAATCTTGGGCACACTCGCCCAGCGAGCAGGCGCTTGCGGCAGCCCCGAATATCCACAGGCGCGCTTTTCGCTTCGGAGCGAATCGCACCTTTATAGCGGCACGCCGGTCTTGCTCCTGGTGCTCAACTAGGGTGAGCCCCGCGGCGAACGGGGCGTCGCATGCGCTTCCACGCGGATCTGCACGTCCACTCCAAATATTCGCGCGCGACGAGCCGGGATCTCGACCTCGAACATCTCGCCGCCTGGGCGGCCCGCAAGGGAATCGGCGTCGTCGCTACCGGCGATTTCACGCATCCGGCCTGGTGCGCCGAACTCAAGCAGAAGCTCGTCCCCGCCGAGGCGGGGCTCTACCGCCTGCGCGGCGACATCGAGCAGTCGATCGCGCAGACGTTGCCTGCGGGGTGCCGCACGCCGGTGCGCTTCCTGCTCGAGGTTGAAATCTCTACGATTTACAAGAAGGCCGACCGCACCCGCAAAATCCACCACCTGATCTACGCGCCTGACTTCGAGACCGTCGATCGCATCTCGGCGCGGCTTGCGCGCATCGGCAACATTGCCTCCGACGGACGCCCGATTCTCGGGCTCGATTCCCGCGACCTCCTGGAGCTCACGCTCGACTCGGGCCCGCATGCTTATCTTGTACCGGCGCATATCTGGACCCCGTGGTTCGCGGCGTTGGGGTCGCAATCCGGCTTCGACTGCATTGCCGAATGCTACGGGGACCTCGCGGATCACATCTTCGCTGTCGAGACCGGGCTCTCCTCCGATCCACCGATGAATTGGCGGGTCTCGTTCCTCGACCGGTATCGCCTCACGTCCAACTCCGACGCGCATTCGCCCGGCAAGCTTGGGCGGGAGGCCACGACCTTCGACTGCGACCTCGACTACTTCGCCATTAAAGCGGCCCTGGAGAGCGGACGCGGCTATGTCGGCACGGTCGAGTTCTTTCCCGATGAGGGCAAATACCACCTCGATGGGCATCGCAAATGCGAGGTGCGCTTTTCCCCGAAAGAAACGCTCGCGCATGGCGGACGGTGTCCGGTGTGCGGGGAAACGCTGACGATCGGCGTCGAGCACCGCGTCGAGGTGCTCGCCGACCGCAGCGAGGACGAGGCGCTGCCGCCGCCGAGCGCCGGGACGGTATCGAACCTGGTGCCGCTTCCGGAAATTCTTTCCGAGCTCACCGAGAGCGGGCCGGCATCGCGCGCGGTGGCACGCGCCTACGATCAGGCGATCGCGAAGCTCGGTCCCGAGCTAGCCATCCTGCAGTCGGTGCCGGCCGAGGACATCGCGCAGGCCGGCTCGAGGCTGCTCGCCGAGGCGATCACGCGCCTGCGCAGCGGAAACGTAATCCGCGAGGCGGGCTATGACGGCGAATACGGCGTGATCCGGCTGTTCGAAGACAGCGAACTCAAACGGCTGAGCGGCGGGTTGCTGTTCGATGCGCCGATTTTGAAACGAGGGGGATCCGAACGGCCGAAACCGCGGGTCAGAGAGGACCTTGCGGATGATCGCGAGAGCGTGGCGCCGGCAGGGCCGCGGCTACGCCTGGTCAGCAGTGGCGAGGCTACATCGCCACTCCTCGCGCAGCTCGATGAGGACCAGCACTCGGCGGTGGAAGCAGAGGGGCCGCTCTTGATCGTCGCCGGCCCCGGCTCGGGGAAGACGCGCACGCTGACCTACCGCGTCGCCCATCTCATCGCCGAGCGGGGCGTCGAGCCCGAGGCCTGCCTCGCCATCACCTTCACCCGCCGCGCCGCTGCCGAAATGCGCGAGCGGCTCACGACACTGCTTCCGGGTCGCGCGGAGCGGGTTGCGATTCACACCTTCCATTCGCTCGGCCTTTCGATCCTGCGCGAGCACGCGAACGCGGCGGGCCTCCATCGCGGCTTTCGGGTAGCAGGCGAAGCGGAGCGCGCCGCGCTGATCGCGGAGACGTTCGGCCTCGCCGCATCCAAAACGGAGCGGCTCTTGCACGCCATCTCCAAGGAGAAGCGCACCCGCGGCTGGGCGGAGCACGACGTGGCCGAAGCGGCGGCTTACGCCCGCGCTTTGGCGTCGCGCAGCTTGATCGACTTCGACGATCTCATCGCGCTTCCCGTCCGGGCGCTGACCGCAGATCCCGCGCTGGTCTCGCTTTATCGCAGCCGCTGGCGATCGATCTCGATCGACGAACTTCAGGACGTCGATGAGCAGCAATATCACCTCGTCAAGTTGCTCGCGCCGCCTGGGGGCAACCTTTGCGCCATCGGCGATCCCAACCAGGCCATCTATCGCTTCCGCGGCGCGGACGCGTCGTGCTTCGATCGGTTCCGGCAGGATTATCCCGCTGCCCGGATCGTGCGACTCACGCGCAACTATCGTTCGACCGGCACCATCGTCACGGCCGCTGCGCAGGTGATTGCCTCTCGCTGGAGCGAACCGACGGCCGAGATCGTGCGCGAGATGCAGGAGCGCATCGCGGTCCAAACTGCGTCCACCGAACGCGCCGAAGCCGAATCCGTCGTCGCGGCGATCGAACGAATGATCGGAGGGCACAGCTTTTTCTCGATCGACAGCGGCCGCGCAGTCCCCGCATTATCCAACGCGCGCTCTTTCGCCGATTTTGCCGTACTCTACCGCACCGACGCGCAATCGGGGCCGCTGTGCGAGGCGCTCGAACGTTCCGGCATTCCTTACAAGAAGAATTCCCATCGTCCGCTCACGGCCGAGCCAGCGGTGCGGGTATTGTTACAGGAACTCGCCGACGGCGGCGAGGCAACCCTGAACGATGAGCTGCGGGCCGCCGCCGAACGGCTGAGGAAGCGTGGCGATGCCGGCGAGGCCGCCATGGCGCTGCAGCGCCTCCTCGCGCTCGCGGGATCGTGCGGCGATGATCGCGCGCGCCTCGAGGATGCAGCCGCGCTCACGACCGACGCGGAATTCTACGACCCGCGCGCCGACCGCGTGTCGCTCCTCACCCTGCATGCCGCAAAGGGACTCGAGTTCCCTATCATATTCATCGTCGGGCTCGAGGACGGGTTATTGCCGTTGCACTGGGGCGCGGCAGACGAGGCGGCCATGGCGGAAGAGCGGCGCCTGTTCTATGTCGGCATGACTCGGGCCAAGGACCGGCTGATCCTCAGCCGCGCCCGTCAGCGCTTCTGGCGCGGCCGCCTGCGCACGCTCGAGCCCTCACCGTTCCTCACCGATATCGAGACCGCGTTGCTGAAGCACCAGCCCATCGAGCGAGCGCGCAACAAGCCGCAGGAGCGCCAACTCAAGTTGCTTTAAAGCGCCGTGGATGGTCCCTGCGTCGGGCAGGTTAGGCGCGCAGCGCCGTAACCGACGATATGTCGCCGCTCTGCGAGCGGTGGGGACGCGCCTTCGGCGCCAACCCACCCTACGAAGCCTGAAGCTCACGAGCACGAGGCCGGCGCGACCTCGGCCCACAATCGACCGCTCGCGCCGCGCGTCGCCAGCACGCGCACGCAGGCGCCGGAAGGGAGCCGGCTGTGCATCTTGCTCGGATCGTTGGCGCCGGCGTGCGGCTCCGACCACACCGGCAGCATTATCTTCGCGGTCAAGATCGTGCCGGGCGGCGGCAACGAGGTCTCGGAGATCGCATACCCGGTGAAAGTCGGCACCCAGACCTCCGATTGACGGCGACTGATGGCGACCCAGCCGTAGTGTTCCTTCGAGCTGGGCGAGCCAAACACGCCGAGCGAAGCCCAGTGCGGCTGCTGGGACGAAGCGCCTGCTTCCGCAGGCGCATGGGCGGCCTCGGCAGGATGTTCGGCCATGGCCGCCTGGAAGATGATGCGCGCGTCGGGATCGGCCTCGCCACAAAACTTGTCGAATTCGGTGACGTCCTTCTTGAGCAAGCTGCGCTTGGTTTGCGGAGCCACGTTTCTTTCCATGATTCCGATGATGTCGTTGCGCAGCTTCTGGCAACTGACCTCGGACGAGAAATAGCTTTGGTATGCGGCAAAGGTGCCGGCGGCGGCCGCGGGAACCCCGAGCGCCGCTCCGGTAATTTGCAGCATTCTGACCCAGACCTCTGCCGTCATGAGCTCCTCCGGCCATCTGCTTACGACACATGGCGGCATCATGCCAAAATGGCAATGCGCGTGCACGTGTCTCAGCGCGGAGCCGGGGATGGCGCGGCGGTATCGCGCTGGCGCTGCTCGCGCGGTGCGGACCGTCCGGCCGGCGGTCGCCGGGGCGGCAGCACGGCAGCTTCCTTTCCGATGGCCGGATCGAGCGCCGCCGGGTTGGAGTACCAGTACGGGGCTGGAGCCTGGCGGCGCAATTCCTGCTCGGCCGCCTTCATGGCGGCGATCGTGTGCGCGGCCTGATGCTGGGCTTCCGTGAGCTCCTTGGCGTCGACCTGGAGCGCCTCGATTTGGCGTCGCAGTCGGTCGATCTCCTCTGCCGCCGCCGCGCGCTGCGCGGTTTTCG
>DATNNX010000201.1:0-14085 GCA_035601615.1 Xanthobacteraceae bacterium | reverse complement strand
GGGCACATCGACGTCGCCGCCCCATGCGCCGGCGCGTTGCGTCGCTGGGTCCCAAAGACCTTGCGGGCGCGCAAAGCCCAGCGTCTGTCGTGTATAGGCGAGCGCCTCGACGTGCATATCCTCGTGGCGGGTCGAAAGGTCGTAGAAATAGCAAGCGCGCAGGTCGATGCTGCTACCGAGGCGATCGACTTGGCGGGCCAGAACATCCGCCATATATCCGAACACCCCGCTGCGATCGGGCAAGTCCAGCTCCCATCGCGTGGCATGCGCGACCTCGCTCGAATTCCACAAGGCGTCGGCGCGCGCGAGGATCGGTGCCTCCCCGTGCGCGTGACGCAGCGTCCAGTATTCATGGAACCAGCCGACATGCCCAATCTCCCAGAGAATGGGATTGACGATCGGCAGCATCGGCCCCATCAACTGCTGCGTCGAGAGGTCATCGCTGAGGCGGCGGGTGCAGCTGCGCGCATCGCGGAGCTGAGCCGCAAGCTCCTCCGCGCTGGCGCCGCTCGTCGGCCGATGTATAAGAGCCTCATTCATGAACATCGTTCTTATCACGCCGGCTCGTTCCTCGTCACGATCCGGCAACACGACCACGGGCATGCGCTGGGCGCGAATCTTGCGCCAGCTCGGTCATCGCGTCCACATCGCCGATCGCTATGATGGAGCCGCCGCAGAGTTGATGATTGCGCTCCACGCCTGGCGCAGCGCGGATAGCATCCGCGCCTTTCACGAGCTTCACCCCGATCGGCCGCTGATCGTAGGCTTGAGCGGCACCGATATCTACGACTACATCGATCGCGATCCGGGGCCGACGTTGCGCTCGCTCGCGCACGCCGACCGGCTCGTCACACTGCAGGAACTCGCGCGAGAGGGCGTGCCCCGACAGTTTCGAGACAAGGTTCGCGTCGTGCATCAGTCGGCGGTGCCGCTGCGTCGCGGCCGCTTCAGGCGCACGGAGAGTTTCGACGTGGCGGTGATCGGCCATTTGCGCAAAGTGAAGGATCCGTTTCGTGCCGCCGAGGCGGCGCGCCGTTTGCCGGTAAGCTCGCGCATTCGCATCGTGCACCTCGGCGCGGCCGAAACGCCGCGATGGGCGGCGGCAGCGAAGGCGGAGATGGCGGCCAATCCGCGCTACGTCTGGCGCGGCGATCGGCCGCGCGCGGATGTACGGCGCCTGCTCGGCCGCGCGCGGGCCCTCGTCCTGTCATCGCTGAGCGAAGGCGGCGCAAATGTCATATCCGAAGCCGCCGCCGCTGGCGTTCCGGTGCTCGCTACGCGCATCGACGGCTCGGTCGGCCTGCTCGGACGCGATTATCCCGGCTATTTTCCAGTCGGTGATACAGATGCACTGGCGCAGCTCCTCCATCGGACCGAACGCGATCCGTTGTTTCTTAAGCGGCTCACACGCGCCATCGCGCGTCGCGCCGCACTGTTCCGGCCGGCGCGCGAAAAGGCCAACTGGAAAAAGCTCATCGAAGAGATCGTGCCGAAACCGGCCCGAGGCGTGAACTTGCGGGTCCGAAAGGCGGCAAATTCGGCGGCTGTCACAGACCTGACGAACATGTGATGCCATGCGTTCCGTTTTTTCGCTCCTATCGCACCGGGAAAGATCGGCATGAAAGCGAGAGACTATCCCGTGCTCAAGGATGTCGTGCTCTTGGGCGCCGGCCACTCGCACGTCACGGTGCTGCGCATGTTCGGCATGAAGCCGATCCCCGGCGTGCGCCTCACCCTGATCAGTCGCGAGGTGCACACGCCCTATTCCGGGATGCTGCCCGGGCTCATCGCCGGCCACTACGGATTCGACGACGCGCACATCGATACCGGTCCGCTCGCCCGGTTCGCCGGGGCGCGGCTTTATCAGGACGAGGTGATCGATCTCGATCTTGACGGCCGGCGCGTGATCTGCCGGTCGCGGCCGCCGGTCCCCTACGATCTCCTTTCGCTCAATATAGGTTCGACGCCGAACACCGCAGGCATGCCGGGCGCGAGCGAGCATGCCATTGCAGTCAAGCCGATCGATGGATTCCTGCGCCGCTTCGAGGCGCTGCAGGCGCGCGTTCTCGCGCGCAAAGGTCGCGCTGCCGTGGCGCTGGTCGGCGCCGGCGCCGGCGGGGTCGAGCTGCTGCTGGCGGTCGAACACCGCTTACGCCAAACAGTCAGGCATGCCGGTTTCGATGCGAGCGGCCTGTCCTTCGTGTTGGTCTCGGATGTTCCCAACATCCTGCCGAGCTTTCCGGCGGCGTTCCGCGCGCGCTTCCACGCGATTCTGGCGGCGCGCGGGATAGCCGTTGTCACCGGCGCGCCAGTCATTTCCGTCGAGGCCGGACGGCTCATCCTCGCGGGCTATGGTCCGCTCGCGGCAGACGAGATCCTGTGGACCACGCAAGCCGCGCCGGCGCGCTGGATGGCAAAGGCCGGGTTGCCGCTCGATGCGAGGGGCTTTCTCAGGGTCGACTCGACGTTGCGGGTTGCCGGCCACGACGATGTTTTCGCCGCCGGCGATACAATCGCGTTCGCCGAGCGCGAGCTGCCGAAGTCCGGTGTTTACGCGGTGCGCGCCGGACCTGTGCTCGCCGATAACATCCGCCGTACGTTGACGGGCCGGTCCTTGCGACGCTTTAAGCCGCAGCGCGAGGCGCTCTATCTCGTTTCGACCGGAGAACGCTACGCGGTGGGTAGCCGCAACGGTGTCGTCGTCGAGGGCGCATGGGTGTGGCGCTGGAAGGACTGGATCGATCGGCGCTTCATGCGCAAATACAACGAGCTGCCGGAGATGAAGCTCCCGCCGGCGGCGCTGCCGCCGCTCGCCGACCGCGACGCGCTCAAGGAAATCTCCGCGATCGCCATGCGCTGCGGCGGCTGCGGCGCCAAGGTGGGCGCGACCGTGCTCGCCCACGCGCTCGCAGGCGTGCAACCCGCCCCGCGCGCGGACGTGGTCGTGGGACTTGATGCGCCCGATGACGCGGCGCTCGTCGACGTCGGCGGGGAAAAGCTTTCGCTGCAGACGGTCGACTATTTCCGCGCCATCGTCGACGACCCCTATACGCTGGGCAAGATCGCGGCCAACCATGCGCTCGGCGACGTCTACGCCATGGGCGGAGAGGCGCAGACGGCGCTGGCGATCGCCACCGTACCCTACGGACTCGAAGGCAAGGTCGGGGCCGATTTGTCGGCGATGATCACCGGCGCCAACGAGGTGCTGCGCGAGGCCGGCTGTGCGCTGGTCGGCGGGCATACCAGCGAGGGCGCGGAGCTCGCGCTCGGCTTTGCCGTCAACGGTCTCGTCCCGGCGGCAGCCGCGTTGCGCAAGGGCGGATTGAAGCCCGGCGACGGCCTTATCCTGAGCAAGCCGCTGGGGACGGGCACGCTGCTTGCCGCCGACATGCGCGGCAAGGCGAAGGCGCGCTGGGTCATGGCGGCGATTACGCACATGGTTCAGTCGAACGGCAGGGCGGCCGAGATTCTTCGCCGACACGGCGTCCATGCCGCAACGGATGTTACCGGCTTCGGTCTCATCGGCCATCTCATGGAGATGGTGCGCGCCTCCGATGTCGATGCAACGCTCGCCATTGACCGCGTGCCGCTGCTCGAGGGCGCGCGAGAGACGGTGGCGCTCGGCATCTTCTCGTCGCTGCAGCCGCAGAATGTGCGTCTGCGCCGCGCTATCGGCGACCTCACCGCGGCCGGGCGGCATCCGCTCTACCCGCTGCTGTTCGATCCGCAAACGTCGGGCGGGCTGCTTGCGGCGGTGCCGCTCGCGCAGGCCGAAGCTTGCGTCGCCGCGCTGCGCGCGGCCGGCTACGCCGGCGCCGATCTCATCGGCTTTGTGACCGAGCGCAGCGCCACGCTCGAGCCGATCACGTTGGACCTCACCGGAGAACGTCTCGCCGACGCGTTGGCTGGACTCCGCCCGACCCGCCCGCGAGCGCAGTCGCTGGAAAGGCTTGCAGACATCGAAAAATCTACGCTGTGAGTGAAGTGTAGCCCGGATGAGCGAAGCGATATCCGGGTTTCATCGGGTCAAGCATCTCCCGTGTCGCCCGACTGCAATTGAGGGGGTGTGGGACATCCCGGATTTCGCTGCGCTCATCGTCGCTCCTGCGTGCACAACACGATCTCAGCGCCCACCCCACAATCGTTGGCTGGCGATCTTCGCGCCCTCGACCAGCGACGTGAACTTCGCCCACACGATGCTCGGGTGCACCTCCTTCGAACCGGCGAAGGTGGCAAAGCCGCAATCGGAGCCGGCGATGACATTCTCACGCCCGACCACCTTGGCATAACGGCAGATGCGCTCGGCCACCAGCTCCGGGTGCTCGACCAAAACCGTCGAGTGGCTGATCACGCCGGGAATGAGCGACTTACCCGCGGGCAGGTCTGCGCTCTCCCACACCTTCCATTCGTGCTCGTGGCGCGGATTCGCGGCTTCGAAGGAATAGGCGCCAGCGCGGATCTTCAGGATGAGATCGACCACGTGCTTGAGCTCGAGATCGTGGATGCGCGGCCCCATGTTGATGCCGTAGCAGGTGTGGTGTCGCACTTTCTCCGGCGGGATGTTGCGGAGCGCGTGGTTGAGCGCCTCGACGCGAAGCTGCGCCCATCTGCGGAATTGCTCGAGCGTGAGATCGGGCTCCTTGATCCAGTACGTGACGAGATGCGGGTCATCGACCTGCAGCAGCAGGTCCGCATTGACGATGGCCTCGTACTCCTCCCGCAGTGCGTCTGCGATTGCGAACAGGTACTCCTCTTCGTTTTTGTAGTAGGCGTTGCGCTGCCAATCCGCCACGCTCGCCGGTGAGATCGCCGGCATGAAGGCTTCCTCAGGTTTCGCGCCATCGAGCGCCGCCTTGAGATTGTCCATGTCGACCTGCAATTGCGCCATGCCGCGATAGGTGATGGGCGCGGTGCAAACCATGTGGTTCTGCCGCGCGGCCACGTGGCCCGCCCCGTAGAACTCCGGAAAGGATTTGGCCTCGCGCGAACCAGCCCACGGGCTTTGCCGCGGCATCTGGGTATCGACCTCGAAGCCGCCGAGACGTTCGTTGACGTAGGAGACGAAGCTCGGCTTGCCGAACTCGCCGTCGTCGACGATGTCGATGCCGAGCTCGATCTGCTTGTGCACGATCTCGGCGACCGCCCCGCGCAGCCGCGCGGCGTGCGCCTTCTCATCGACGCGCTTGCCCTGCTCCTTGGCCTGGACCACGTCGAGCAGATCGGCGGGACGCGGCAGGCTGCCGACATGGGTGGTGAGAATTCGCTCGGTGCTTCGCTTCATTGCGCTTCCCGGTTGCCGCCGCCGTCCCCGCGCAAGCGGGAACCCAGTAGCCAGCGCTGCATCGCGCGGGGCTACATCACGTCGCCCATCACCATGTCTCCTTCGGCGGGAGGACGCTGGTAGAATTTCGGCTTCATCCGGCTCACGAGCCCTTCGCACGCGAGCGCCCCCTCGAATTCCCGGCGAATGGCGGGATCCTCCTCGTGATAGGGGATGGCGCTGCCGCCCTTGCTGAGATCGATGGCGCCATAATCCATGAGCTGCTCGCCGGGCCGGCCCGCCTTGCGCGCGCGCTGGTTGTTGGGTCCGTGCCAGGCGGTGATGCGAAGCCCTTCCTTGCCGATACCGAAATGCTGATGGAACCAGTCGCCGCTCATGGGCGCGGCGGAAACGAGACCGACCGGCTCGTAATCCTGGCGGAGTACCTTGTCAGCTTTGCCGTCCCGCCAGGGCGTGGTGCCGAGCGTTTCCGGCCAGGTATAGGTGTAACCCTTGCCCTTTATGCAGATGAGGACGGCGGCAGAAGCGTGCTTGTGCGCCTTGGAATAGCGGCCGGTCTCGTGCTGTCCGATCCACAGGTAGAAACGGTTGCCGGCCATGAACGGCTCGACCCGGCGATAGCCGGGCGAGCGGCGGTTGTCGAGCGGAAGCTCGGTGTTGACGATGTCGGGAATGAGGTTGGTCCGCCGCATCGCGAGCCCGCGGATCGGATCTGGCTCGATATCATCCCTCGGCTTGAAATAGTCTTCCGCTCCGGAGAAGCGCTCGGTGAACGTGTATGGGCAGTTGAAAATGAATTCGGTGTTGTCGATCACGTTCATCACGTTGGGTGCCGAGGTGCCGCACAATAAGAGCGCGGGCGCGCTCGCCGCGTTGATGAGCCGATGGTAGGCGTTGAGCGGGATCGAGAACAGCGGGCCCTTCTGCCACTCGAATGCGTGCCGCTTGGTCTGCCCTTCCTGCCAGACCTCGGTCGTGCCGCGGCCTTCCACCACCAGCACGACTTTTTCATAGAGGTGCCGCTCTACGTTGAGCGCGCCGGCGGAGGGGGCTTCGACGACGTAAAGGCCCCACAAGCCTTCGGTGCCGTAGAGTTGGATATACGACCCGCGGCCGCCCAACCGCTTCCAGGGCGCAAGCGGCAGATCCTGCACGCGGCGCACGCCGATGCCGCGATAGACCGGCACGCCCTCCGCCCCCATGAAACGATCGTAGGGCATCGGCGCGCGCTTGAACGTGCCATATCCGGCGTTCTCACCGGCTTTCGGCTCGTGCCAATGCACTTGATCAGGGGTGTCGTGCATGAGTTTTCGGACGCTTGCCCGTGACACTTTATTGCGCTTGACCGCCGCCTCTGGTCTCCGCCAACAGCCTGCGCACGTAATCCAGGAGCTCCGGCGGCGCCACCGCGATGCGGTCGATCGCGTGCAGGATGTCATCTGCCCCGATCGGGCTCACGTCGAGGCTGAGCCTCGCGGCATCCTCCAGATATTCCGGATCGCCGTGCACCGCCAGGAACGCACGCTGCAACGCTTTCGCGCGCTCGGCCGGCAGATTGGGCGGAGCCGCAAACGGCCGCGACAGCGCGTAAGGGAGTTCCGCAAGCTCGATCAGCGCCCGCGCCGCCTCGTTCTTTGCCAGCTCGCGCGCGGTCGGCACGTCCGGAAAATCCGGATGGCGTGTCGCGCGCGCAAACTGAACGAGCACGCGAAAGCCGCTGTCGGGCTGGAGCCACTCGGGTTTGATCGATTTCACCGTCGACAAATCGACGGTGCGCCCGTGGATCTCGCCGCGCTCCATCGCAAGAAAAATCGAGGCGGTGTCCGGATAGCCCACAACCTGCTTGACGTGCAGTCCGATCGTATCGCGCAGGATGATCGGCACGTCGTTTCCGGTCGCTCCTTCGGCGGTGGCGCCGAGCACGAGCGCCGGAAAATCGGTCCGGCGCGCCTCCTCGATCGATTTCACCGGCGCGTCCTTGCGCACGAGCAAAATATAGGCGTCGTTGGTGAAGCTCGAGGTCGAGCCGAGCCACGTGAGCCGGCGCGGATCGAACTGGACGTTGGAGTTCCCGCCGAGGAGACCCATGAGCGGCATGTTGCGCGCGAAGGTGGCGATTGTGGTGCCGTCCTTCGGCGCGACGTTGTAGAGGTAATTGACTGCGCGCAGGCTGCCGGCGCCCGGCATATTCTGCACGACCACGGTCGGATGTCCCGGAATGAACTTGCCGAAATGCCGCGCAAGCAGCCGCGCATGGATGTCGTAGCCGCCACCCGGCCCGTAGCCGACGATCAGATTGACCTGCCGGCCCTTGTAGAAGTCGGCGAGCGCATCCCCGTGCGCGGGGGCGACCGCCAATGCCGCGGCGACCACTGTCGCCGCACTTAAACGCGCGAACATGTTTCCTCCCGCTGCAAGGCTAATCGCGCGCCCCGACGCATTCAATGGTGCTTCGCTCAGCTCTTCCGCAGCCCAAACATGGTTTCGGCGTTGCGATGGCAGACCTTTTTCATGTCGGCTCTGGGCAGATCGAGCGACTCCATGACTGCGATCGTGGCACGGATGTAGCCCCTGCCCTTCTCCTTGTCGAAAGGGCAATCGGAAGCGAACAGGACGTGATCGGCCCCGAAGAACGACAATCCGCAAAGCGTCGGCGCGCGTGCGCCGGCGAGCGCAGTGTCGCCGTAGAAGCCCTTGAAATAGTCGAACGGCCGTTTTTTCAGCCGCTTCAGGACGAGCGAATAATCCTCGTCCGACGTGCGCACGCCGAGCTGATCCCAGCTATGCGCAACGCGGCCCTCGAAATAGGGGATGATGCCGCCGAGATGGTGCGAGATGATTTTCAGGTTGGGAAAGCGATCCATGATGCCGGAAAACACGAGTCGGGCCAGCGCGGCGCCGGTTTCGAACGGCCAGCCGATCACGCTGCAGATTTCGTATTTCGAGACGGCTTCGGTTCGATAGTCCGCCATTTCGCGCGTGCGGATCGGGTGCAGCAAGATCGGCTTGCCGGATTTCTCGATGATCTCGTAAATCGGGAGGAAATGATCCTGGTCGATGGGAGCGCCATCGACGTTCGTGTGGAGCTGGATCGCGTTGGCGCCGTTCGCCAAGACGCGCTCGGCCTCCTTGGCCGCCGCTTCGGCCGCGTTCATCGGCAAAGAGGCGGCGTAGCCAACGAAGCGATCGGGAAATTTGCTGACCAACTCGGCAAGCCCGTCGTTGCCGATCCGCGCCCATTCGGGTGAATGCTCGGGCCCGGTGAGCCGGTCGAGCGCCGGCATGCCGAGACAGATGATCTGGGTATAATCGGGAAACGAATCGACGACGCGCAACCGCTCCTCGACGTCGTAGAGCGCCGGGATTTGCTGCATGCGCTTTCCGAGATCCTTCTGTCCCGCGGGCGACCGCAGCATCAGTTCGTAGATGCGCTTGGGAAAGAAATGATTGAACGCGTCGATGTAGCGCATAGCTCAACCCGCCTCCCACCTACACCGCCAGGGCCAGACTTAACCCGTCAACAATGGACCCCTGGTGTGACCTCCCTCTCAGCGGGACGGGGCGATGACCGTCTTCTGGTAGAGGTCCTGCCATTTGCGCGCTTGGTCGAGGATCGCGGCTGAGTCGATGAGCTGGAGCGGGCCCTTGTTCAGGGGCGTCTCGATGGTTCGGCTCACGGGGACGAATTGGCGGCTCGCCAGGATCTGCTGGCCCTCCTCGCCGATCAGAAAATCGAAAAACAGGACCGCCGCATAGGGATGTGGTGCATTCCGCGCGAGCCCTTCGGCCGTCGGGCGGGCGATCGCCGGCGGAATGACGAACCAATCGAGCGGCGCGCCCCGCCGCTTCGCCTGCTCGGCCAAAAAGCCGTAGGCCGTGAGCGCGAGCGGCACTTCGCCCGCCACGACGAGGTTGGTGAGGAGGCTGTGCCCCTTGCGCACGGAGATGCCGTTCGAGGCCACGATGTCGCGGAATAGCCGCAGCCCCTGCGCTTCGCCGATATCCATCACCACCTGCGCAAACCAGTCGAAATCCTCGGATTCGATCCCGAGCTTGTCCTTCCACTGCGGTCGCAGCAGATCGTAATAGGTTTTGGGTAGGCTATCCTTGCGGACGAGGTCGGTGTTGTAGGCCTGGACGAAGGTGCTCAGATACACCGCCACCCATTGCCGGTGCGCAGCGATGGCTTGCGGGATGATGCCGGCCAGCTTCGGCGATTTCACCTCCTGCAACAGGTTCTCGCGGTAGAGCGGCTCGAGCGCCGAGCTCGAACCGGCCATGACGTCGACCTCGAAACGCCGCGCCCTGGCCTCACCCAGGATGCGCTGTAGGAACCCTTCGGAATCCGCGCGCCAGACCTTGACCTTGACGCCGTACTTTTTGTCGAAGGCCGAAACCAAAGCGGAAATGTCATCCGGCGGTATGGAGGAGTAAAAGGTGAGTTCCTTCTCCCGCTTGGCGCCTTCGATTAACCGCTGCTCGCGGTCGGCACCTTGGTAATTCGCAATTTCGGCGACGCCGCTGATCTGGGCGAGCGCGCAAGGAGCGAGCAGCGGCAGCAGCACCAGTGCCGCCAAGCTTTCATGAAGGATGCGTGGGAGATATCGCATGCCGACCGAGCTCCGCGCTGCGGTTGGTGCCCCGCGCAAACCATGGCACAATTTTGTGTGCTTTGTCAGCGTGATCCCCCCGGGCGAAATGCAGTTTGATTCCCTTGGAAGAAGACAAATCTCCGGGACAAGCTCGCGGCTGAGGGGAGCGGTTCGCCCACAAACGCGAGGCAGCTAATGAAAATCGTCAAGCTCGAGGATTTCCACGCCGACGGTGGCTGGGACACTTATTCCTTCCTGAAGATCACCACCGACGAGGGACTCACCGGCTGGTCCGAGTTCAACGAGAGCCGCCGCAAGGGCATGACCGCCCTGATCCACGGCCTCGGTGCCGCCCTCATCGGTGAAGACCCATGTGCGATCGCGCGCATCGACGCGGCGCTCTACGCCCGCTCCCGATCGACCTCGGGCGGGCTCACATCGCACGCCATCGCGACAATCGAAAATGCCTGCCTCGACATCCGCGGCAAGGCGCTCGGAGTTCCGGTCTGCGAGCTTCTCGGCGGCGCGGTCCGTGAGCGCATGCCGGTCTACTGGTCGCGCTGCGGCGTCCTACGCGCGCGCTGTGCCGATCTTTTCGACGGCAACGTCATCGACCGGCCGGCGGTGCGCACGCTCGATGACCTCAAGGCCGCCGCGCGGGAGGCGCGCGAGCGCGGCTTTAAGGCGCTCAAAACCAACGTGCTGCTGTTCGATGGCAAGGGCGGCCGGCAGTTCGCTCCCGGCATGATCGGCGCCGGCACCGGCCATCCCGAGCTCAACCTCGGCGACGACGTGCTGGCTGCGCTGATCGATCAGCTCGCCGCCTTGCGCGAGGGCGCCGGCAAAGGCGTGCGGCTCCTGCTGGATCTGAACTTCAACTACAAGCCGGAAGGGCTGCGCCGCATCGCAAAGGCAGTTGAGCCATTCGACTTGCTGTGGCTGGAGATGGACCTGTTCGAGCCCAAGGCGCTGAGCCTGATCCGGCAATCGACCACGACGCCGATCGGTTCCCTGGAGACGATTCTTGGCCGTCGCAATCTCAAGCCCTACCTCGAAAAGTACTCCGTCGATGTCGCGATCATTGACGCGCAATGGAACGGGCTCGTGGAAGCGACCAGGATGGCGGCCATGGCGGACGCCTACGAGGTCAACGTCGCGTCGCACAATTTCAACGGGCCCCTCGCCAATATCATGAGCGCGCATTTCTGTGCGGCGATTCCCAACTTCCGTATCATGGAATTCGACGTCGACGAGGTGCCCTGGAAAACCAAACTCCTGACCAATCCATATGTGATCGAGAATGGCGAGTTCGTCCTTCCGACGGGTCCAGGTTGGGGCACCGCCGTCAATGAAGCGGTCATCCGCGCGCATCCGCCCAAGATGTGAGTGGCGCCGCCGCGCGTAAGCGGCGCTATCCACAGGGAACATCCTCCCCACCCTTCGCGTTCTTTCATCGGTCTCGCGCCAGCGAGGGGTCCATGCCGGCACGTCAAGCGGTTTTTGCTGCTGCCATTTTGCTCGGCTGCGCGGCGGCACAAGCTCGCGCGGCACCGCCGATCTTGCTACCTCTGGGCGCTTTACCTCTGGGCGCTTTTCTGCAGTCGAACTACGCCGTGGAGACCGTTCGCTGGCGCTATCGGCACTACCGCGACCTCTTTTGGAACGGGCGCGCCGACGGCGCCGACCGCGGCGACAGCGATCCCTCGAACTCAAGCAGCAGGATGCGCAGTCTCAACAGCGCCACGCCCGGCGTTGCTTCTGAAATTTTCGGGCCTCAGTTTCGTCGCCGCGGCGGCTGGGTGGACCCACCGCCCCCGCGCTAGGAACGCACACGATGAGGTCCCTCCTGCTCCGCAAGGGTCGCGAGCGCCCGTCTACTCCCCGCGCGTTCGCCTCCGCCCGACGCGCTCATCCAACCCCACCCGAAGTTCGATCCCGTCCGCAGGTGACGGGCACGCGAGCATTCCGGCCGCGCCGCAGGCACGCGATCGCCGCCGTGCTCGCTTTGTTCGTCATGCTGCCCGTTGGCTACGTCACCTACTGCATTGTCACCATCCCGTCCAACGGAGGGCTGGTGATCGAACCCACGCCAAGCGCGCTCATCGTCGAGGCGGCGGACGGCCAAATCTTCGCCACGCGGGGCGTGTTCAAGGGCGACAAGCTCGCCGCGCAAGACGTGCCCACCAACCTCTCCCGCGCAATCGTAGCCATCGAGGACCGGCACTTTTACGAGCATGGCGGGTTCTACTTTCCCTCCATGCTGCGCGCGGCTATACGCAACATGGTTTCGGGAAGCGCGCGGGAAGGCGGAAGCACGATCACGCAGCAGCTCGCGCGCATGACCTATCTCTCCCCCGAGCGCACCATCAAGCGCAAGGTCCAGGAGGCAGTGCTTGCGCGCTGGATGGAGCGTCAGCTCGGCAAGGAAGAGATTCTCTCGCGCTATCTCAACACCGCTTATTTCGGCGCCGGCGTTTATGGCGTGGACGCTGCTGCGAAACGCTACTTCGGCAAGACTGCGAAAGAATTATCACTGAGCGAAGCGGCGATGCTCGCAGGCCTCGTGCGCTCGCCTTCCGCGCTCGCTCCCACGCGGCATCTCGAGAGCGCGCGGCAGCGAGCGTCACTGGTGCTCAAGGCCATGGTCGAAACCGGCGCGACCTCCCGTGAGCAAGCGGAGGCCGCGCGCCAACAGCCGGCCACCTTGCGGATACCGCCAGACAATCCGCCGGGCACAAATTATTTCGTGGACATGCTCGGTTCTGACGTGAAGCAGCTCATCGGCGCCCCGTCCAAGGATCTGACACTGCGCTCCACGCTCGACCTCAACCTGCAGAGCATCGCCGAAAGCGTCATCGCGCGCCGACTCAAGGCGGAAGGCGGCGCCAAGAGAGTCGGTCAGGCGGCGCTCGTGGCGATGACCCCGGACGGCGCCATTCTCGCCATGGTGGGCGGCCGCGACTACACCGAAAGCCAATTCAATCGCGCCACCCAGGCGAAGCGGCAGCCCGGCTCCCTTTTCAAGGTCTTTGTCTATCTCGCGGCGTTCCAGAAAGGCATGGACCCGCAGATGACGGCGGTTGATCGACCGGTACAGATCGGCAATTGGGAGCCGGAGAACTACGGCGGCCGCTTCCACGGTGTGGTCACGCTACGCACCGCCTTCGCCCATTCGATCAACTCGGTTGCGGTACAGATTGCCGATGCCATCGGAATTCGCACCATTATCGATGTGGCGCGCAAGCTGGGCGTCCAATCGGAACTGCCTGCGGTGCCGAGCCTCGCGCTCGGGGCCGGCGAAGTCAGCTTGTTGGAGATGACGCGCGCGTTTGCGGCGATCGCCGCCAACGCCGAACGCGCGGAATCGTATGCGATCCGCAACATTCGCAACGGCGATCAAGTGCTGTTTGCGCGGCAAAAATCGCAGCTGCAGCCGGCGAGCAATCCAGCCGCGCGGGCGGCGATGCATGACGTTCTCGCGAGCGTCGTTCGCGAGGGCACCGGTCGAGCGGCGAGGGTCAACGGTCCGGTCGAGGGGAAGACGGGTACGAGCCAGACCTATAAGGACGCATGGTTCATCGGATTCACCGACGATATCGTCGTCGGCGTGTGGATCGGCAATGACGACAACACTCCGACCAGAGGCGTGACCGGCGGCGATCTGCCCGCGCGCATCTGGAACGATTTCGTCACGCAAAGCGCCACGGCTCGCGCGAAGGCGGTTCGTGCGCAACCGCGCATCGCAGCGCTCTCCGCCCCTGCCGCGGGCGACGTCACACCGGCGCCGAGCGCGGGCATCATTCGCGGCGTCCCCATTGTGCAGACGACCGGCATGTTGGAGATCGCGGGGCGCGTGGTGCGGTTGTTTGGAGTCGAGGGTACGCGCGGCCGCCCTGCGCGCGAGTTCACGCGCTATCTTGGAAGTCGGGAAGTGGCATGCGAGCCGGCCGGCAGCGGCAGTGAGTACCGGTGCCGCGTCGATGATCAGGATCTTTCCCGCGTGGTGCTGTTCAATGGCGGCGGCCGCGCGGCAGCGAATGCGACAGCCGACCTGCGCGCGCTCGAGCAGCAGGCGCGCTCAAGCCGGATCGGCATCTGGAGCGGACGGGAAGCGGACGACGATTAGGCTCGTCCCCATTCAACTCCATCGCTGAACCCTGACCCCTGGATAATTCGCTTCAGTCGGTTCGGCAATTTCGACCGTGCTCACAT
>DATNNX010000200.1:0-3228 GCA_035601615.1 Xanthobacteraceae bacterium | reverse complement strand
ATGCCGAGCACAAACTTGCGCAGCTCGATCTCTCAGCTCTTACGCCTGCGCTGCGTACCATACATGAGCTCGCTGTCGCCGGGATTTCTATGCGGCGCGTCCGCGCCAAGGCAGCACACGCAGCGCTCGCCCGCGCCGAGGAAGCCGCGCGCTGGGCACGCATTCCGGCGCTCGCGGCGGAGGTCGAACACGCCCTCGCTGTCCTCGACAAACCTGCGGCGCGGCTGATCGCGCGCGGTCAGGAGCGCCCTCTCCTGCTAGAGGAAGTCGAGGCGCTGCTCGCGTCGAAGGCGCTTGTCATCGACGCCTGCCGCAATCTTGTGCGCGAGCGAAACATGCTCGTGCCGCTCGCGAGGCGTCCGGTGCTGTTCGCGCTTGCGCGCACGCTCGGCGAGGCATGGCCCGGGGACGTCGCGCGGGACGTGCTGCTCACCCGCGCGTTCGGCGCGAAGCACGCCGACGAATCCCATCGCGCGCGGTTGCGGGTCGAGATCGGGCGGCTCCGCAGGCTGCTGCAGGCAGTCGCCCGCGTGAGCGCGACGAAACAGGGTTTCGCGCTCTCGCCGCGCGGCGCGCGCGAGGTCGTCGTGCTGGCGCGGCCGGTGGAAGAGCGGCACGCGGCGGTGCTCGCCTTTCTGGCGGACGGCGAGTCGTGGTCGGGCTCGGCACTTGCGCTCGCGCTCGGCGCGAGCCAGCGCACCGTGCAGCGCGCGCTCAAGGAGCTTTCGGCCGCGGGCAAGGTGCAGGCATTCGGCCGCGGCCGGGCGCGGCGCTGGATGACCCCGCCGCTGCCGGGATTCGCGACGACCTTGTTACTCCCCGCACCGCTCCCGGGCGGCTAGGATGGAAGAATGAAAACATCAAAGGCAGAGGTCATCCGCGAATACGGGCCCTTCCCCGAGGCCGAACAGGTTCATGGAGTCTCGTTCGACGGCAACCATGTCTGGTTCGCGTCCGGCAACCGGCTGAACGCCTTCGATCCGGAGAGCGGCAAGAAGCTGCGCTCGCTCGACGTCGCCGGGCATGCGGGCACCGCGTTCGATGGCGAGCATCTGTTCCAGATCGTCGAGAACCGCATCCAGAAGATCGATCCGAAGACGGGGCGCGTGCTCTCCACGATTCCGGCGCCCGGCGGCGGCGGCGACTCGGGACTCGCCTGGGCCGAAGGCACGCTCTGGGTGGGCCAGTATCGGGAGCGGAAGATCCACCAGATCGACCCGGAGACCGGAGCGATCCTTCGCACCATCGACTCCAACCGCTTCGTCACCGGCGTCACCTGGGTCGATGGCGAGCTGTGGCACGGTACCTGGGAAGCCGACGAGAGCGATCTGAGGCGCATCGATCCGCAAACGGGAGAGGTGCTGGAGCGGGTTGAGATGCCGCGCGGCGTCGTCGTATCGGGGCTCGAATCCAATGGCAGCGATCAGTTCTTTTGCGGAGGCGGAAACAGTGGAAAGGTGAGAGCCGTCCGCCGGCCCAGGCGAAGCTCTCCGCGGCCAAGCCGATGAAGTGAGGAAGAGCGACCAGAAGGCGCAAACACGAGTGTTCACGAATTTCGCTCCTGGCAATATCGATGAAGGCAGCAACGGGTCTTGGCTGTGTCAAAACTCCAGCACTCGCCGCAGACGTAGAAACATTTTGGACGAATTGCATATTTGAGAGTCGAAGATACTGCACACCACTAGGTTCGATGCCTTGATGGAGAATTGTTTTTTCTACATTTCGTGGATGTATGAGTTTTTACACAAGCTAGGTCATAAGCGGACGTGCCTACCGCATCGGTCGATGTCCGCTTATCGGCATAAAGCGGACACGACGCGGATATTTCCCGAATGTCCGCTTATGACCCTGGCTGTGTATAACTCATACATCTGCGAAATGTAGTTCTTCGGCCTTCCGGTGTTCGTGAACCGGCCGTGGACGATTACGTAATCGCCTTCGGCAACGATCGTGCCCGGTTCATATCTCAACGTCGCTGGCGCGCTCCGGATCAGATCGAACAGTCCGTCGCGTCCGGGTTTGGGCCGTGTACTCATTAAGCGGCTGGCCGAGTGACGTCCGTTCAACCCCCAACAGCGGCGGGAAAACGGACATCGCCCGAGGTCGCAGAAGGCCAAAACCGGACTCATGCATCCTCGCGGCCGACGGTCGCAGCGCTCAGCGCGAGGCGTCGCGCGCGCAGCGTCTCAAATCGATCTTCAATTGCTTGAGCTCGGCGATGTTCTAGTCGATGCGCTTCTCCCATTTCTTGCGCAGCGGTGCCCAGACCTTCGGCGGTACGGGATGGATATTCGGCAGCATGGCCAGTTGCTCGGCGATTTCCTCGAGGCTGAAGCCCGCGCGTTGCGCGAGCGTGATGTAGGTGATCCGGTGAAGGGTCGCTCCGCTGTAGCGACGGTGGCTCCCCCTCGTCTCGCGTTCGGACGTGATCAGGCCGAGCTTCTCATAGTAACGCAGTGTCGCTGCCGGCACGGAACTGCGCTTGGACATCTCGCGGATGTTGATCAGCTCATTGGCTGCCATCAAATGGGCCTTGCCGTCCATGATCACCCCAACCGATCGCGAGGGAACCATGCAGTCTGGTAGATTTAGTACCCGATGGACTGCGTCACCACCAGCCGGCGGCAAAATCGTCAGTAGCACGAAAGAGCAGCGGTGCAAAATCCTCCCCTTGCATTTTTGAAGTTGAAGTTTACTTCAACTTCAATGTAGCTGCAAGTCAGGAGGGCGCTCGTGCCGTACCGCCATTGCTTGCTCGCGTCGCTGCGTGCGGGTCTTTCCGCCATTGCCATGGTGGTCATGGCCCCCGTAATCACCGCTTGCAGCAACAGCGAGGCGGAAGCCCCGTCGTCTCTGCCGCCCGAGGTCGATGCCGTCCAGGTCGTGACCAAATCTGTGCGCCAGTGGGACGAATTCACTGGGCGGATCGCGGCCATCGGCGCGGTCGACATACGTCCGCGCGTCAGCGGCTATATCGACCGCATCGCCTTCAAGGAGGGCGACATGGTCAGGGCGGGCGACCTTCTGTTCGTGATCGATCCGCGTCCCTACCGAGCCACCTATGACAGCGTGGTGGCCCAGCTCGAGCGCGCCCGCGCATCGGCGAAGCTCGCGGAGGAGCAGTACAAGCGTGCGGAAGCGCTGGTCAAGACCGCCACGATCTCGGTCGACACCTACGACACGCGCAGCGCCGCGCTGGGACAGACCAGCGCCGACGTTCATGCGGCC
>DATNNX010000199.1:0-2299 GCA_035601615.1 Xanthobacteraceae bacterium | reverse complement strand
CCCAGCGCAACACCGCCTGCGCTGAGGCTCGCGCTCGTCGCCGCACCGCCATCGCCCGCGCCCCCTCCCGCCACCGTGTTGATCGTTTGCGACAGCGCCGGGACGGCGAACCCCAAGGCCGCCATCGCCAGCCCGGCCGCGAGAACCCGGCCAAGTGAGCACGATCGGAAGCGGAGCAGGTCTCGCTGGGCTGACCGCGCGTTCATCTTAGCTCCCCCCAACATCTCGAATTGCCGGGATTTCTACGGGAGATTTGTGACGTGGGTATGCTCCCCATACTGGTCCGAATAGAAGCTACCCGGATCGCGATCCGTATCTCATCCAACCCTCCAGCGGGGTATGAAACGGGGGGTACCGGCTGCCTCCCCTAGACCACCAATCGTCTAGCGTGGACGAATTCCATCGCAAGCATCGGAGTGTCGCTAGTGGTGATGCCCCGTACAGTACCGACATCGCTATAGCTCATGCAGGGCGCACTACCGTCGCGAACGCCGCGATTCGCTTCGCCGTGGGCCAGAGCTCGCTCGGTTCGATCCTGGTCGCGCAAAGCGAGCGCGGTGTCTGCGCGATCCTTCTTTTCCAATAATGGCCCGCGACGCGACATAAGCGCCATTGTGCAACGCTGCGCGAGGGCAATGTAGCGCGAAAGCGGAGGCTTCATGAAACGTTGCGCGGGCGGTCCCGGATTGATTTTCCTATCCGTTGTCGCGCCCGCCGCCGCATAAGGCCGCGACGCGGCCTCGAGCAGGACCCTAAATTGCGGATCCAAGCGAATAGAATAACGCGATGATCCATTTCGTGGTGCATGAGGAAGGCGACGGGGTCGGAGTGGTCGTAGTTGAGGGCGTCAAGGCCGGCCAGCAGCTCAATGGCTGGATCATGGAGGACGACAAAGATGTCAATGTGACCGCAAAAAGCGACATCCCGATCGGCCACAAGGTGGCGTTGAGGGACTACCGGCCCGGCGAGACCGTGATCAAGTACGGCGTCGACATCGGAAGAGTGGTGCAGCCGATCGCGAAGGGCGAGCATCTTCATGTCCATAACGTCAAAACCAAGCGCTGGTAGACCATGGACCTGTCCAAAGCAAGCTTCTGGGGCTACCGCCGCGAAAACGGCCGCGTCGGCGTCCGCAACCACGTCGTCATCCTGCCGGTCGACGACCTCTCGAACGCCGCGGCGCAGGCGGTGGAGAACAGCATCAAGGGCACGCTCGCGCTGCCGCATCCCTACGGCAGGCTGCAGTTCGGCGCCGACCTCGAGCTTCACTTCCGCACGCTGATCGGCGCCGGCTCCAATCCCAATGTCGCCGCCGCGATCGTGATCGGCATCGAGGAAGGCTGGACCGCCCGCGTGGTCGAGGGCATCAAGCAGACCGGCAAGCCGGTATTCGGTTTCGGCATCGAGGGCCACGGCGATCACGAGACCATCCGCCGCGCTTCGCAGAAGGCGAAGGAGCTGCTGCAATGGGCGAGCGAACTTCGTCGCGAGCAGCGGCCGCTCAGGGATTTATGGGTTTCGACCAAGTGCGGCGAGTCCGACACGACTTCCGGCTGCGGCGCGAATCCGACCGTCGGCAATGCTTTCGACAAGCTCTACCCGCACGGCGTCACGCTGGTGTTCGGCGAAACCACCGAGCTCACCGGGGGCGAGCACCTGGTCGCCGCGCGCTGCAGGAACGACGCGGTGCGCAAGAAATTCCAGTTCGTCTTCGACCGCTACCAGGAAATCATCGATCGCCACAAGACCGGCGACCTGATGGATTCGCAGCCGACGAAGGGCAACATCGCCGGCGGCCTCACCACCATCGAGGAAAAGGCGCTCGGCAACATCCAGAAGATCGGCCGCAAGTGCCTGGTCGACGGCGTGCTCGACAAGGCGGAGACGCCGACCGGCCCCGGGCTGTGGTTCATGGATTCGTCCTCGGCTGCGGCCGAAATGGTCACGCTGTGCGCGGCGGCCGGCTATGTGGTGCATTTCTTCCCCACCGGCCAGGGCAACGTCATCGGCAATCCGATCCTGCCGGTGATCAAGCTCTGCGCCAATCCGCGCACGGTGCGCACCATGTCCGAGCACATCGATGTCGACGTCTCGGGACTGCTGAAAAAGGAGCTGACGCCGGATCAGGCGGGCGACCAGTTGCTCGAGTGCATGTTCCGCACGGCGAACGGCCGCCTGACCGCCGCCGAGGCTCTCGGCCACCGCGAGTTCGTTCTCACGCGGTTATACGAGTCGGCTTGAGCACGCTCGCGGTCGAGGTCTGGCGGGGAGGCGCGCAAGGCGCCTTCCAGTCCTTCGA
>DATNNX010000198.1:0-10246 GCA_035601615.1 Xanthobacteraceae bacterium | reverse complement strand
CTTGAGCGTGGCCGCCAGCCCCGGAGCCCTCGACAGCGCTGCTTCGGTCTCGGCGACAAGTCGGCGCATGATGTCGCCGACCGAGAGGACTTCATTGATGCCTCCAGCGGTCTGGCCTGCCGTGAGCAGACACGCGTGTGGACGGCCTGCCTGGGTCGTGGAGACGATCTGATCCCGCAGGCGATCGCGATCGCGCCGCGCCGCATCGCGCTTGGCACTCCACTCATCGATGAAACTCGTGTGGAGAGAGCGCAGAACCGTATGGAACCCGGCGGTGCCCGGAAGAGGGCTGATGTCATTGAGAACGTCGACCTTGATCGCATCCTCCGACTTGGCTGCGGTTATCGCCTGCTTCCACTCCTCGGGGGCGGGAGCTTCCGTCGAGGCGATGAACCGCGTGCCGAGATTGACCCCGACCGCGCCCAGCATCAACGCCGCCGCGATGCCGCGCCCGTCGAAGATGCCCCCGGCGGCGACGACAGGGATTGGCGACACGGCGTCGACGACCTGCGGCACGAGTGTCATCGTGCTGACCTCGCCGCAATAGCCGCCGGCCTCGCCGCCCTGCGCGATGATGACGTCGACGCCTCGCTCGGCCGCTTGCACCGCTTGCGCCACCGTCGTGACCTGCAGCATCACGAGAGACCCGACGTCGTGGGCCTGCCGCACCAAATCCCCCGGGTCGCCGAGCGCGAAGGAGACCACAGCCGGGCGTGCCTCAAGCGTGTAGCGAAATGCCTCGGTGTCCAATGTTTGCGGAATGTGGTTGATCGCAAACGGCCGGCTTGTCAGCTTCCTCACCGTGTCGATGTCGCGCTTGACGGCGGCGCTGGTTCGGAACAGCGATCCCACGCCCCCCAGGCCGCCTTCGTTCGACACCGCAGCCGCGAGCTCCGCCGACGTGCAGGTGCCCATGGGCGCCAAGATGATCGGCACCTCGATGCCAAACAGGTCGCAGAGAGGCGTCTTCAGCATTTGCCGTCTCCAAGCAGCAACGAGCGATGAGGGCGGCGTAACCATCGCTCACGTCTCGAGTCCAACATGCGCGTCACCGGCGACGCGCGGCGGGGATGCGCATTCAACTCCGCGGGCGAGTGCGGATCATAAAGGTGTCGTAGCTGTATTCGGCGACCTGCCACCAGAGATATTCGTCGTTGCGAAACGCTACGATCGAGTCCCAGACCTTCTTGTAATCCTCGTTGACCGCCGACGTCTCGGCGTTGACCTCGTTCGAGGCCTTCAAACAGGCGTCCATGATCGAGGGCGAATACACACGCAATTGCGTGCCGGCGGCGACCAGCCGTTTCAAGGCCTGAGGATTGCGGGCGTCGTATCTCGCCTGCATTTCAACGTTGGCATAGCCCGCGGCGGCGGCAACGATCGCCTGGTAGGCCTTCGGCAACTCGTTCCATTTGGCCATGTTGATCATGAGGTGCAGCGTGGTGCCTCCTTCCCACCAGCCGGGGTAATAGTAGAACTTCACCACCTTATAGAAGCCGAGCTTCTCGTCATCGTAAGGCCCGACCCATTCGGCGGCGTCGATCGTGCCCCTCTCGAGCGCCGGATAGATGTCGCCGCCGGCGATCTGCTGCGGAACCACGCCGAGCTTCTGCAGCGTCCGGCTGGCCCAGCCGCCCATGCGAAACCGGAGGCCCTTCAGGTCTTCCGGCTCCTTGAGCTCTTTATTGGCCCAGCCGCCCATCTGGCAGCCCGTATTGCCGGCCGACATGCATTTCACGTTAGATTTGCTCGCGAACGCGTCGACCAGCTTCGTGCCGTCGCCATCGTAGAACCAGGCATTCTGCTGACGGGCGTTGAGTCCGAACGGGGTGGCGCAGAACAGCGCCCAGGTCGGATCTTTCCCGATGTAGTAATAATTGGCCGTGTGGCCCATCTCGACCGTGCCGTTTTGTACGGCATCGAGCACCTGCAGTGCAGGCACGATCTCGCCGGCGGCGAAGCTCTGAATATGGAACTTGCCGTCGGTCGCCTCGGACACATATTTGGAGATTGTTTCACAACCCCCGTAGATGGTGTCGAGCGATTTTGGCCAGCTTGCCGTCAATCGCCATCTGATGGTCGGCATCGACTGGGCGATTGCGGGCTTGGCGATGGTAGCTGCGGCCGCGCCGGCTCCCGCGGCGATCAGGAATTGACGGCGTTTCATGTCTCTCCCCTTCTTTGGATCGTGCGATGTCCAATGGTCGGCGATTCGACCGCGGGGGCTTAACGGCTCGGCATTCGCAATGATGCCGTTTGGGCCCGCTAACGACCCCTCGGCAATCCGCGGCTAGGATGGACCGCCCGTCCTGCCCAAGTAAAGACACCCCTACTTCACACCGGATGCTTTCACCACCGCGGTCCAGCGCGGAATTTCCGCCGCGACAAAAGCTGCGAAATCCTGCGGCGAACCAATTCTAGACTCGAAGCCGAGCTGTTTCATGCTGGCGATCATCTCGGAGGATTGCAGCGCCGCGTTGATCGCGGCGTTGAGCTTCTCCACGATGTCGGCACGAACGCCGGCCGGCGTCCACACCCCGGCCCAGAATTCAAGCGCGAGTTGGTCGAGGGCGAGCTCCTTCATGGTGGGCACGTCGGGTAAATCGGGATTGCGCTGCGGGCTCGATATGACCAGCGCCTTGATCCTGCCCTCGCGAACGAGCGGCAGCACCGTCGCGGGCGACGGCCAGTAGACGTGGATGCGGCCGCCGAGCAGGTCGGGGATGACGAGGGCGCCGCCTCGGTAGGGAACGCTGGTGATGTCGAGCCCGTATAGCCGATTGAAATATTCGCCGACGAGCTGCGACACCGTCCCCTGGGCGAAGCCGAGACTGAGCTTGCCGGGATTGGCCTTGGCGTAGGCGACGAATTCCTCGACCGAATTGGCGGGCACTTGCGCATTGATGGTGAGGAGCAACGAGGTACGGGCAACGAATGCGACGGGCGCAAAATCCTTTTGCGGATCGTATTCGATCTGCTTGGTCATGATCGGCTCGATGACGAGCGCCGAGCTTGCGAAGAGGAGCGTGTAGCCGTCGGGAGGGGCGCCGGCTGCCGCCTTGGAGCCGATCGTCGTGCCGCCGCCGGGCTTGTTGTCGATCACGACAGCCTGGCCGAGCTTACCTTGCAGGTGCTGGGCCAGCAGCCGCGCTAGCACATCATTCGGCGAGCCCGGCGTGTAGGGCACGATGATGCGGACCGGCTTGCTCGGAAAGCCGTCGGCCACCGCGGCCTTGCCGACGAGCGCAAGACCCGCGACAGCAGCAATGAATATGAATCGTCCGGCCGCGGATCGCCCCATGCGCAATGCTCCGCCGACGATATTAGCGAATTTCATATGCAAGGGAGCACCGCCAGCGGCGTATCGGCTTGACCAAATAACAAGAGGCCTCCGATCTCTCGGCCTGATCGAGTTTGCCCGCATCGACATGCCCTTTCGGGGCAATGCGAGACTAAGATAGTCTCCGTGCTGGCGCACCAACCGGCGCTGACCTTGCGCTAGGCAAATGATGAGAGTCTCCCGCCGCAAATTTCTATATCTGGCCGCGGCCGCTGCGGCACTGCCGAGCGTGTCGCGCGCAGGATGGGCGCAAGCCTACCCAAGCCGGCCGGTGCGCGCGGTCGTGGCCTTTGCGCCCGGTGGGGTGACCGACACCTTCGGCCGGCTCATGGCGCAGAAGCTCACTGAGCAGCTCGGCAAGCAGGTCTATGTCGAGAACATTGCCGGCGCCTCCGGAAACATCGGCACTGGCCAGGTCGCGAAAGCGGTGCCCGACGGCCACACCATCCTGTTCGCGTTCAGCTCTCATGTGGTCAATCCGACGCTGTTCGCGCGCGTGCCCTACGACGCGGTCAACGACTTCAAACCGGTCACGCTCGCCGTCGCCTCCACCACCGTGCTCACCGTCAACCCTGCCGTGCCGGCGAAGACGGTCAAGGAGCTTGTCGAGCTCATCAAGGCCAATCCCGGCAAGTACAGCTTCGGTTCGGCGGGGGCGGGCACCCAGGCTCATCTCGCCGGCGAACAGTTCCGTCTCTTGCTCGGGCTTGACCTCGTTCACGTCCCCTTCGGCGGTGGCGGGCCTGCGGTCGCGGCGGTCGTCGCAGGGCACACGCCGATCAGCTTTGGCTCGCCGCAGGCTGCCATGCAGCACGTCAAGGAAGGAACGGTGCGCGCGCTCGCGGTCACCAGCAAGAGGCGCTCGCAAATTTTCCCCGACGTGCCGACCATGACCGAGGCGGGCTACCCGGACATCGAAGGCGACAGCTGGGTGGGCATCCTTGTGCCTGCCGGCACGCCGGCGGACATCATCACGGTGTTGCACCGCGAGAGTGCGAAAATCCTCGCGCAGCCGGACATGAAGGAACGGCTCGCCACGTTGGGCTACGATGTGGTCGCGAGCACTCCGGAGGAGTTCGCCGGTCGCATCAAGACCGAGATCGACATGTGGGCCAAGGTGATCCGCGCCGCCAATATCAAGGCCGAATAGCACGCAGGACGCCTTGCGTGATTGCGAACCCATCGAACGCCGCCGCGCGTTCAACGAGGGAGTAGAGCAATGTTGCAGCTATCTCGCGTGCTTTGGACGACACTCGGCGTGCTTGCCGTTACCTTATCCGTGCAAGGCGCCGACGATATCAAGCCGCCGAGCGGGTATCGGCAGTGGTTTCACGTCAACACCATGATCGTCGATAAGGCGAGCCCGCTATTCGGCGATCTCGGCGGCATGCACAACGTCTACATCAATGCCGTGGGGTTGCCCGCGCTCAAGAAGGGCGGGCCCTATCCCGACAAGACCATGTTCTTGACCGATTTGCACGACTTCACGGTCTCCGACGGCTCTTATGTGGAAGGCGCGCGCAAGGCGTTGGCCATCATGCTGAAGGACGCGAAAAAATATTCATCGACCGGCGGCTGGGGCTTTCAGGCCTTCGAGGGCGGAGATCCCAAGAAGCCGCTGGTGACCGACGCGGCCAAGCAATGTTTCGCGTGTCACCAGCCGAAGAAAGAGCAAGACTACGTCTATTCGACCTATATTCCGTGAGGGGAAGAGCGTACCCGTAGGGTGGTCCAAGCGCGAGCTTTCGCCGGCTATTGCAGCCCTTCGCTGAGGCATTAGAGTGTGAACATCGAGACAGCGGGAGCACCGACATGCTTACCCGTCGTCACCTGATCGCGCTCGCGGCCGCGCCGGCATTCGCGCCGACGCTATTCATTCGCCAAGCGCGCGCGCAAACCGCGAAGGCCGATTTTCCGCATAAGCCCGTGCGCATCATCGTGCCGGTCGCTGCCGGCGGCCCAACCGACATCGTCGCGCGCCTGCTCGGCGACAAGCTTTCGAAGATGTGGGGTCAACAGGTCGTTGTCGAGAACAAGGGCGGCGCCGGCACCAACCTAGGCAACGAATATGTCGCGCAGGCCGACCCCGATGGGTACACGATTTTGTTTGCCACCGCGTCGCTGGCGGTGAACACCAGCCTCTATCGTTCGCTGAGCTACGACCCGATCGCGGACTTTGCGCCAGTCTCGCTCGTCACCCAGCTTGCCTATTACGTGTTCGTCCCGAACTCCTCGCCGGCGCATTCGATCAAAGAGTTGATCGACTACGCGAAGTCGCGTCCCGGCAAGCTCACGATCGCCTCGCCCGGTACCGGCAGCGCGCCGTTCCTGGCCGAGATGTTGTTCTTGCAGATGGCCGGCATCGACATGATCCACGTGCCCTATCGCGGCGCGTCCCCCGCCTTCGCCGACCTCATACCGGGCCGCATCGACTGCTATTTCGGCAGCGGCACATTGCTGTCCTATGCACGGTCGGGGCAGGTCCGCGTTCTCGCGAGCACCGGGTCGAAACGCGACGCGGCAGCGCTGGACGTGCCGACCATCGCCGAAGCCGCCGTCCCGGGTTACGAGGTGACGGGGTGGCAGGGGCTATTCGTTCCGGCAAAGACGGCGCCCGAGATCGTGCGCAAGATCAGCGCCGATACCAACGCGGCTCTCAGCGATCCGGGGATCAAAGAGAAGCTCGCCCAAACCGGCTATCTGGCCGAGGGCTCCTCGCCCGAGGAGCTTGCGAAGCTGCTCAAAGCGGAAATCGCGCAGTGGGCCGCGGTCATCAAGTCGGTCGGTATCAAGATCGACTAGGGCGCGTGGCCCCGTAGTAGATTGACGCCCTGCGGCCAGTATTAAGAGCAGTCAAACGCCGGCAAGCCGGACCGAGCTCGCGGCATGCATCAATTTTTCCAAGCAAACGCGCGTTAATTCACGCCTTCGACCGCGTAGGAGCGCACGGAACGCACCGCTTTGTCGAGGAGCGGCAGCGTCTTCATATAGGCGTCGGATTCGCGCCAGGCGGCGAGCTTGTCGAGGTTGTCCCATTTGGTGATCAGGAGCCGCTGGGGCGCCGCACCTTCGATGCGCTCGACGTTGGCGCTGCGCACGAGGTAGACGCCGCCGGCGGCTCTGATCGTCTCCTCGGCTTTCGGGCTCCACTGCTTGGAGTAGATGTCCTCGTTCGTCACGTCGAGCTCGACGACGTAATAGGCGGCCGGCGGCTTCGCCGATTGCGCGTGGATGCGCTCCACCGAGAGCGCGCCAATGCCGGCGCCCGCGAACGCCGCCAATGCTAACGTGGTCAATGTTTTCATGTGATCGATCCTCGTCGGCTAAAACATCGTCGTGGTCGAAGCATAATAGCGCCTGGCACTCGGTTTGCTCCCCCTCTTGCCCTTGTGCGGAGGAGGTCGTCGTTGTAGCGCGAGGTGCTCAAACTACGATCCCACCCCCACCGCCTTTCGCTGCGCCGCGCGCACATTAATCGACCTGTCCCGCAAAGCACTTGCCTTTTTTGGTCGCAAACGGACAGCCCTGCGCAAAGCGCATATCCGCTTGATTGCGGCCGTGTCACGTTGAGCATGCCGCTGCCGGCCGGCGCAAGATTGCGCAAGTCAGCGCAATCTGGCGCAAGCCAATATGGCGCACGCCAGCGCAAAAGAACTAAATTCGACCAGCCCCGCGATGGCGATCGGAACCGGTCTCCCGGTTGGTCGTAGGACCTTCCCGAGGCATCGGGGGATAAAAATGGCGCAAACGAGCACGGCAAGCAGGGATAGCATCGCGGTGCCGGAAAAGATGCCGGCGACGCTGACCGTCAACGGCGTCGAGCGCAAGCTGAAGCTTGCACCCTGGACCACGCTGCTCGACGCGCTACGTGACCATCTCGACCTCACCGGCACCAAGAAAGGCTGCGATCACGGCCAATGCGGCGCCTGCACGGTGCTCCTAAACGGCCGGCGCATCAATTCCTGCCTCACGCTCGCCGTCATGCACGACGGCGCCAAGGTGACGACCATCGAGGGCTTGGCCACGGACGACACGCTGCATGCATTGCAGCAGGCGTTCATCGACCATGACGCGTTCCAATGCGGCTACTGCACGCCGGGACAAATCTGCTCCGCGGCCGGCCTCATCGCGGAGGGAAAAGCGAAGACTGCCGACGAAGTCCGCGAGCTCATGAGCGGCAATATCTGCCGGTGCGGGGCCTATCCCAACATCGTGGCGGCGATCCAGCAGGCGATGGGGCGGTCATGATCAATTTTGCCTACGCGCGCGCCACCGACATCGCCGACGCCGTGCGCCGGATCGCCGCCGATCCGAAGGCGAAATTCATCGCCGGCGGCACCAACCTGGTCGATCTCATGAAGGAGGAGGTCGAGCGTCCGACGCGGCTCATCGACATCACGCGCTTGCCGCTCAAGGCGGTCGAAGAGACGCGCGACGGCGGCTTGCGCATCGGCGCGCTCGTGCCCAATTCCGACCTCGCCTATCACCTCCTGGTGGCGCAGCGCTATCCGCTGCTCGCGAGCGCTATCCTCGCCGGCGCCTCGCAGCAGCTGCGCAACATGGCTTCGACGGGCGGCAATCTCCTGCAGCGCACGCGCTGCTACTATTTCTACGACATCACCACGCCCTGCAATAAACGTCAGCCCGGCAGCGGCTGCTCCGCCGTCAACGGGCTCAACCGCATGCACGCAATCCTCGGCACGAGCGAGGCGTGCATCGCCACGCACCCCTCCGACATGTGCGTGGCGCTCGCCGCACTCGAGGCCAAGGTGCACGTGGCAGGCCCTTCGGGTGAGCGCGCCATCGCCTTTGCCGATTTCCATCGGCTCCCTGGCGACACGCCGGAGCGCGACAGCAATCTCGCGCACGACGAGATCGTGACCGCGGTCGAGCTTCCGCCGCGGGGCTTTGCGGCGAATTACACCTATCTCAAGCTGCGCGATCGCCTCTCTTATGCGTTCGCGCTCGTGTCGATCGCAGCGGCCCTCGAGCTCGAGGGCGGGAGGATCAAAGAGGCGCGCCTGGCGCTGGGCGGCGTTGCGCACAAGCCGTGGCGCGATAAGGCGGCAGAAGCGGCGCTGCGGGGCGAGGCGGCCAATCGCGCCACGTTTACCCGCGCGGCGGATGTGCTGCTGCGCGAGGCGCGAGGCTACGCGCACAATTCCTTCAAGATCGAGCTCGCGCGCCGCGGCATCGTGCGCGCGCTCACGCAAGCCGCGCAAGGCACGCCGCAATCGCAGTCGGACAAGAAGATCCGGTGAGCCAATGGACATCGCAGCGCAGCTGGCTATCGAGCGAGCAAGCTATCGCCGCTTGTGCCCTCTCCCCGCCGGGGGAGAGGGCTGCTCGCTTTTGCAACGTGAAGGAACGGGTGAGGGGGTTCAGATCCGTCAGTATGGCCGGTAACCCCCTCACCCCAACCCTCTCGCCAACGGGGGAGAGGGAGCACACCGCGTCTGCCGCGCGTTCATTCACGGCTCATGACGCAGCAAGGCAAGCCCGAGTTGCGGAGAGCCAGCGCGAGAAGCGCGAAGCGCGTCATCGGATCGGTAAACGAGTGGCGCTATGACGTATATCGGCACGCCAACGTCACGCATCGACGGCCGCGCGAAAGTCACGGGCGCGGCGAAATACGCGGCCGAGTACAATACACAGAGCCTCGCGCATGCCGCAGTGGTCACCTCCACCATCGCCAAGGGGCGCATCAAGCGCATCGACGCGAGCGAGGCGTTGCGCGTCGCCGGCGTGCTCGCCGTGCTCACGCACGAAAACCGCCCGCGCATGGCGAAGAGCGACGAGGCCTACAAGGACGACGTCGCGCCGGACGGCTCGCCGTTCCGCCCCCTTTACGACGATAGGATCTTGTTCAACAACCAGCCGATCGCCTTGATCGTCGCCGAGGAGTGGGAGATCGCGCGGTTTGCGGCCTCGCTGGTGCGCGTCGATTACGACGAAGTGGCGCACGTCACCGACCTCCATCGCGAGCGCGATAAGGGCGTCGCGTTGAAGCCGGGCGAGACTCCGTTCAATCCGCCCAAGCCGCGCGGAAACGCGGAGCGGGCCTTCGGCGCGGCGGCGGTGCGGCACGAGGGCGAGTATTACGTGCCGATCGAGCATCACAACCCGATGGAGCTTTATGCCTCCACGGTGATCTACGGGCGGGACGGCAAGCTCACCATCTACGACAAGACCCAGGGCGTGCAGAACGTGCAGCGCTACGTCGCCAGCGTGTTCGAGATGAAGGCCGAGGACGTGCGCGTCGTGTCGCCCTATATGGGGGGCGGCTTCGGCTCGGGGCTGCGGCCGCAATACCAGGCGGTGCTCGCGGTGCTGGCGGCGCGCGCGCTCAAGCGCTCGGTGCGGCTCGTGCTGCGCCGCCAGCAGATGTACCAGGTCGGCTACCGGCCGGCCATGCTTCAGCGCATCCAACTCGGCGCCACGAGCGCCGGCACGCTCGAAGCGATCGCCCACGACGCCATCACGGTGACCTCGCAATACGAGGATTTTTACCGACAGGAGACCGGCTGGTCGGGGCTCCTCTACAAGTGCGCCAACGCGAACTACGCGCACAAGCTGGCCAAGCTCGACCTTGCCACCTCGTGCGACATGCGCTGCCCGAGCGCGGCGACCGGCTCGTTTGCGCTCGAAAGCGCGATGGACGAGCTTGCGGTCGCGCTCAAGCTCGACCCGGTCGAGCTGCGCCTGCGCTGCTATTCGGACCGCGATCAGAACGCCGACAAGCCCTATAGCAGCAAGAAGCTGCGCGAGTGCTACCGGCAGGGCGCGCAAGCTTTCGGCTGGGAGCGGCGCAGCGCGCAGCCGCGCTCGATGCGCGAGGGCAGCGAGCTCATCGGCTGGGGCATGGCGACCGGCGTGTGGGAAGCGCTGCAGATGGCGATCACGGTG
>DATNNX010000197.1:0-3431 GCA_035601615.1 Xanthobacteraceae bacterium | reverse complement strand
GACCTCTCTCGGGAGCGAATCTTCTCTCGGGAGCGAATCTTCGGTCCATGCTTCCAGGTGCCGAAATTACCGTCCGAGCGCTTGCATCAGCACTCTCCCCGGCCCGCTTAAGTTGGCGCCATTCCGCGTAAATATTTGGAGGTAAATGCAAAAAGTGTTCGACATTGCCTGGCATATCGAGGCTAGAGACGCATTGCATTTTAGACTTGACTGCAATTTGCGCTGCGTGGTATAGATTCGCATCCTCGCTCCTGAGGGGTGTCTTCTAGAGCACCTTCCTGAAGGCGGAGCGAGGAGTGGCGTCCCGCGGCGCGCGGCTGGTAACCGCTCGCCCCGGGAGGTTCGGCACCCCGCCTTCCGGGCACTACGACCCGGGTGCGAGGAGCTCGCTAGAACCGATCCGGACGCAAGTCCGGTGAGGGAGAAGCGCGGCGCCCGGCCCAAAATCGCCACGGTGGAGCGCCGAGAGGCGAGCGTCCCGCGTTATGGGACGCAAGGCGCCTCACAAGCGCCTGGCGTGCCGCGTCAAGGCACGCCCCACGGGGGCTTAGCACAGCACCCGTACGTCTCTCGGTGCTCCGCCCACCCCTCATTCCGGGTGAGCGAGGCAAAAGGCAAACCCCGGGCGCAAAAAACGCGCCGCGGGAACGGAAAGGTGTTGTTCGATGAGAGCTCTTTCAGTTCGTCATTCCGGCCGAGCCGCGACAGCGGCGAGGGCCGGAATCCATAACCACGGACGGTGGGTATGGATTCCGGGCTCGCGCCTTCGGCGCGCCCCGGAATGACAGGCATGCGGGCAGACCGTTCCCCCGTTTCGCTTCGTTCAACGCGGGCTACGATCTCGCGCGCTTCAGGGCGCGGGCCTCAACGGCCTTCGCGCATCCAGGTCGCGGCGAGCGCGCCGACGAGGAGGAGGAGCCCGATCAATCCGGCGAAGACCGGCAACACGCCGATGCCACGCACCACGCTCGCCTCACGCGTGCGCAATCCCAGCCAATCCTCGCCGTGGTAGGTGTCGCTCGAGCGCACGCCGACGATGCGCGGCAGATGAACGCCGCTTGCGGCCTCGAGGCGCACCACGCCGCCGCCGGTTGCGTTCGCAAGCGGCGCGAGCACCTCGGTGGTCGACGTGACCTCGGTGAATTCGCGCGGATTGGCAGGACCCACATTGGCGAGCGCAGTGAGCGTGCCGTCGCTGGCGCGCCACAGCCCGAGCTCGTTGGCCTCGATGGTCGCGCGCCACACCCCCGGCTCGGCCGCCGAGAGCGTCACCGTGCGCGTCTTGCCCGACGGGCTCGTCAGCGTGACGTCGCTCACGCCGTCCGACATGGTCTGCCGCTGCACCGTGAGATCGCGCCCGCGCACGAGCAACCGCAACGCTTCCTCCTCGAGATCCGGTTGCTTCATGAGCCAATGCGAGAGGCGCCGCAGCAGGTCGAGGTGGGGGCCGCCGCCCTCGTAGCCGCGCGCCCACAACCAGATGTGGTCGGACAGGAGCAGCGCGACGCGGCCTTCGCCTTCGCGCGACAAGAGCAGCAACGGCTTGTTCTCCGGGCCTTGCATCACGGTGGTGCCTTTGGCGGCACGGCTGTCGACGAGGCGGAACCAGCGGCTCCAGTGCGGCGGGTCTTGCTCGGCGCCTTCGAGCCCGCGCGTCACCGGATGGCGCTTGCCGAGCTCGGTGAGCCGGGCATGAAACGCGCCGTCAGTCGTGCGGCCGTTGGGCTCGGCGGGCAGGATCACGTCGAGCGGCGTGCGCCAGATGCTGGTGGGGCTCGCGTAATCGGGCCCGGCGGCGACCAGCACCGCGCCGCCCTGGCGCACATAGCGCGCGATGTTGTCGAAATAGATGACCGGCAGCACGCCCTGCCGCGCGTAGCGATCGAAGATGATGAGCTGAAACTCGTTGATCTTCTGCTGGAACAGCTCGCGCGTGGGGAAGGCGATGAGCGACAATTCGTTGATCGGGGTGCCGTCCTGCTTCTCCGGTGGGCGCAGAATGGTGAAATGCACGAGATCGACGCTGGCGTCGGACTTGAGCAGATTGCGCCACGTGCGCTCGCCGGCATGCGGCTCGCCGGACACGAGCAGGACGCGCAGCTTGTCGCGCACGCCGTCGATGGAGACGACCGCGCGATTGTTGACGGCGGTGAGCTCTCCTTCGAGCGGCGAGGCTTCGATCTCCACGATATTCGGCCCGGCGTGCGGGATCGGCACGGCGACGTTGACGGCGGCGCCCACGCGCACGTTGCGGCTCTCGATGAGCTCGCCGTCGCGCCGCACCGCCACCTGCGCCGGGCCTCTCGGCGCGCCCTGATCCTCGACCCGGAACGTGATGGTCTGCGTCTGCCCGACAATGCCGAAGCGCGGGGCGGTCACCAGCACGACGCGCCGGTCGCGCTCGTTCTTGTGGCCGGTGATCAGGCCGTGCACGGGCGCGGTAAAGCCGAGCGCCGCGACCTCGCCCGGCACGTCGTGCACGCGCCCGTCGGTAATCAAGATCGCGCCGGCCACGCGCTCCTGCGGCACGTCGGACAGCGCCGAGGAGAGCGCCGTGAACAATCGCGTGCCGTCGGTCTCCCCATCCGCTTGTCCGGCCTCGACGAAGCGCACTTCCAAGCCGGGTATGTGGCCGAGCCGCTCGGCAAGCGCGGCGCGCGCCGCCTGCGTCTGTTGCAGGCGATCGCCGAACTCCTGGCTCGGGCTCTTGTCGATGACGACCGCGGCGACCGAGCTGAGCGGCTCGCGGTCTTCGCGGGTAATGGACGGATTGGCGAGCGCGAGCACGAACAGCGCCAGCGCGATGGCGCGGACCAACGCCGCCCGGGTGCGGGCGAAGACCAACAGGAGCGAGAGTGCGAACGCAACCGCGACCGCGGTCCACACCATGTACGCGGGTACGAGAGGCGAAAAGGAGATGCCGAGGTTCAACGTTTCAACTTCCCTTCTCCGTCGTCCCCGCGCAAGCGGGGACCCGTATTCCAGAGGCGGTGGTCATGGGTCCCCGCTTTCGCGGGGACGATATCATTGTCCCAGCCGCTCCAGCAGTGCCGGAACGTGGACCTGGTCGGCCTTGTAGTTGCCGGTGAGCGTGTACATCACGATGTTGACGCCGGCGCGGAAGGCGAATTCGCGCTGGCGCGGCTCGGCGGAAACGAGCGGCAGCATGGCTTGCCCGTCCTGGCGCATCGCCCAGGCGCCGGCAAAATCGTTCGAGGTGATGATGATCGACGATACGCCGTCGCCGGCGCGCGCCGGACGGCTCACCGGCTCGTCGTCGTTGACGGCAGGCAACGCTTCCACCCACAGCTGGCCGGAGCTGAAGCGGCCAGGAAAGTCCTTCAAGAGATAGAACGTCTTCGTCAGCACGTGGTCGCGCCGCACCGGCTCGAGCTCGGGAATGTCGAGCGAGGAGAGGATGGCGCGCAGCG
>DATNNX010000196.1:0-7304 GCA_035601615.1 Xanthobacteraceae bacterium | reverse complement strand
TGCCGGCAAATGCGGCCGCAAGCAGCCCTGAGGGTGCGCGGCGGCCACCGCCGTGTGGAACAGCCCCTCGAGAAAAAGCCGCGCCGATCCCATCAAGGCTCAAGCTCACACGCGGCGGGTCGCGCGGTAATTCGGCCTCTCGCCTGGTCCGCTGCGCGGCTGGTTCATGGTGCTGCTCGCAAAATGGCTAAACGCGCCGCGACATAAGCATCGTGCAGTCATCCGGTGCAACCCGCGCTGGAAAGTGCCTCGCTGGGTAACTATTCTTAGGGTACGGAAGCTTCAAACCCTCAGAGACTTGCTCGCAAACGAAAGGACGCAGCGATGGCGCTTGACGATAAAACCCGCACCGAACTCGAGGCGGCCGCGTTTCGGCGCCTCGTCGAGCATTTGCGCGCGCGCACCGACGTGCAGAATCTCGACCTGATGAATCTTGCCGGCTTCTGCCGTAATTGCTTATCGAACTGGATGAAAGACGCCGCCGATGCGCGCGGGGTGCCGATGTCGAAGGACGAGAGCCGCGAGCGGATCTACGGCATGCCGTACGAGGAATGGAAGGCCAAGCACCAGAAAGAGGCATCCGAGGGCCAGAAGGCGGCCTTCGAGCAGGCGGACCACAAGCACTAAATTCTTCCCTGTGTACTCCGGGGATGATCATCCTCTTGCCTTGACCTCGGGGGTCGCGCTCCCGAAAGCTTGTGCGCCTTGGGGGCAATGGAGGAGGGTTCAATGACCACCGCCGCGGCTGTGGACCGGCCGGCCGGCCGCTTTGCGAAAGATCATTTGAAGGCTTTCGTTGAGCGCGTCGAACGGCTGGAGGAAGAGAAGAAAGCGATCGGCGACGACATCAGGGACGTTTACGCCGAAGCTAAAGCCAATGGCTTCGACGTGAAAGCGTTGCGCGCGATCGTGCGGCTGCGCAAGCAGGATGCCGATGAACGGCGCGAGCAGGAGGCTATTCTCGAGACCTACATGCATGCACTCGGCATGTTGAATTAGGCTCCGCGCGCAAACGCGCCTGCTGCAAATGCGGTTCGCCGCAAGTCGGGTTTCCCCGACCCGCGGCGCCGCGCCCCAACGATCCCCCCGTGATTGGGAACGAGAACTATCGCAGCGATGCCGTCCGCGGCGGACTGAAGGTCACCGTCCGTGTGAAGCCTACCGCGCTGCCGCTGAACATTTCACTGCTCATGCCGCGATATGGATCGTCCGAGAACGTTGCCATCATGGTCGCGGCCGGTTTGTGGAGGTAAGGGCCGAGAGTGCGGAAATCCGGCACCCCATATACGGTGGTCTTCATGAAACTCTGTGCGCTCGGGCTAACGATCATGGCGCGCATCCACGGATCGTTGAAGCGGTCTCCGACTCGCAGCACGATCACGCCTTTGGCTCTGGCCGGTGCAATCGGGGGAGAATCGTCGCTGCGCTTGACCGCGATCGTCGTTTCCGATGGCAGGTCGGGCGGCGGGCGCCCGGTTCCCCCGCCCGTTGGCAGTGTGCGGGCGATGGCGATCGGATTCGGTTGTGCGGCATAGGCGAGAGCATTCGCCATAGGCTCGCTGTCCGCGCGATCGGCGAGCGGCCAGGGGGCCGCGGCGACGCTGGCGATCGCACGCCGCGGCGTGGAAGCCGGTGGCGCGCGCTGAGCGCTGATGGGCGGAGTATCCGCTGCCTCAACCCTCGGCAATCCCTGCCAATAGCCGCGCTCGTTGACGATGTCGTTCGAGGAGACGGCCGTGCCTGTGATACTCGCTCGTGCGATCAGGGTTGCCGCTTGGAGCGTCTCCACGGATTGTGCTGCGCCGGACGCGATCTCGTAAGCCGCCGGTGTGAAAGCGGGCTCGGAAACCGCAGAGGCGAGTTGGTACGCCGGGGCCGGTTTGGCCGCGGCTGCCGGTTGCTCGATCGGTTTGGCGGGTTTGGACGGCGGGAACGGCACGACTGCAAGTTTTTCGCTGCGCGATTCTGGCGCGGCAGCGATCGCAGGCGGCTTGTCGGATCGCGGTCCGGGCGTGGCGGGCGGCTTGAGCGTCGTTGCCGCGACCTTGGCCGGCGCGGCTGGGGTCTCGTTTGCCTCGTCCCGCCCGGCGCCGAACAGCCTGGCGAGCAAGCCAGGCATACGGCTGCGTTGCGTCGTGTCGGAAGCTGATTGGTTGTGGAGCTGACCCTTCGCCAACACGCTCGCGAGCTGCGCCTCCGGCAGGCGCGGCCAATGCCGCACACTGCCGGTGTCCAGATGTACGAAGGGAGCGCCCGATGTCGGGTAAAATCCGACCCCACCGCGCTGCGCCCGCAGGCCCGCTTCGCGCAATTGCTCGAGCGACACGCCCGGGATGTAGAAATCGATCGCCTTGCCCAGCATGTGCTGGCTGAACTGGGCGACCCCGCTCGAGCGCCGCCGCAGCATCGAGTTGGTCTCGGGCGAGCGGTATCCGCACACGACCCAGATCGCCTCTTTGGCGCCGAGCTCGCGATGCACTTCCCAGAGCAGGTCGATCAGATGGGGATCCATCGTGATCGATTTCGATTCGCGCCAGTCGCGCATGAGGTTATTGATCTTCCTGAGCGCCTCTTCGTCGTAACGGCCGTTTACTTTGTAGGTGACGGTCAATTCCTCGTCGGTGTGAATGTGATGGAACGAGATCGTCCGCGTCTCGCCTTGGGCGATTGCGTTCTGCAGGTTCTTGGTTCCGAAAAAGACGAGAAGCGCGGCGATGCTGCAGCAGTAGCCCGCCCGGGCGCAACGAAAGGACAACGGATTCCTCTGCGCGAGTTTGACCGTCACGTGCCAACCCTTAGCGGCGTCAGCGGCCTCGTTCGCCGCGGCAAGCGGCGCGGGCGAGAAGCTCCGTTACTCGGCGCGGCTGCTGGCCGCGACGACGACGGCTGACGAACTGCTCATTTGGGAAGGGTTAACGCGAGGTTAGCGCACCCGTCCCCCCCGATAACCGCTGAGCGTGACAGGCGACTGTGGCAAAAACTTGCCGCGGTTAACCGTGCTGAAGACTCCGGCACCGCGTGCGAATCAAGCGCGCCGCGGCAAGGCACGTCACAATGGGGTTCAGCGGGACAATGGGGTTCAGCGGGTGATGCCGCGCGGCGGCACTGGTCTTCCCTGCGTCGGACGGCCGAAACCGAACAGCGCCTCGAAGAACGAGACGTTGCGCGGCGCGACCGCGGGACGCCGTTGACCCGTCGCCACAGCTTCCTGCTCGCGCTTGCGTTCCTGCGGCGGCTCGATCATGCCGCGCTCGGTTTTGATCGCCGCGAGCGTGCGAGTGTCGATATTGTAGATATCGCGGCGGAGTTGCAGCTTGCCGGCGTCGTCGACGAATGCGTTCTGGTAAGTCAAGAGGACCCAGATCTGCGCCGGCAGCTGGATGTCCTGCTCGCCCGTGCCGAACATCCGCTTGATCTTGTCTGCCGTCCAGTTCTCGTTGGGACGCGCAATGTTGAGGAGAACTTCGGCATATTTGGCCGGATCCTGCACGCGCATGCAGCCGTGGCTGTAGGCGCGCACATCGTGCGCGAACATATGCTTGTCCGGGGTGTCGTGCTGGTAGACCAGGAACCGATTGGGAAAATTGAACCGTATGCGTCCGAGCGCGTTCGCGTCCCCGGGCGGCTGATAGATGTGAACGCTGCCGTCCCGGTTGTAGATCACTCGCAGCCCCATCCGCTCGAGCGCCGCCGGGTCGCGTTGCAGCCACGGCATATATTCGTTGTTCACAATTGAGGGCGGCACATTCCAGGTCGGATTGATGGTGATGAACTTCATCGTCTCGCTGAGCAACGGCGTCGGCATGTCCTGCTTGCCGATGACGATTCGGGTGCTCCAGATCTGGGTGCCGTTGTGAATCACGCCTAGCGTGAAGTCCGGCAGATTGACGATGGCCGAGGCGGCGCCGAGGTCGCGCGGATACCAGCGCCAGCGCTCCATGTTGGAGATGACGGCTTCAATCTGCTTGTCGCGCGGCGGGCCGTTGAGCTCCTTGATCGTCCGCGCATCGAGGTTGCCGGTGACCGGCAGCTCGTTCGCGTGCTGGAATCTTTTGACCGCCTCGGCGATCTTGGCCTCGTATTTGAGGTCGGAAGCGTCGCTGGCGAGCCCGAGTCGTTCCCGCAGCAGCGGCACCCGCGGGTCTTCCATTGGCATTTTCGTGTTGAGTTTGAGCAGCGGCCCGTCCGCGATCTCCTTCGCGGGCGAAGCCTTGGCGCGCATCTGCGCGAGCATGGCTTTGAGCCGCTTGTAACCCTCGTGCGGAGGGCTGAAATCGTCGAACGCCGTGCCGGCATTGGCGGCATCGCCGATTTTTGCAAGCACCTCCGCTGGATCGGGCGGTGTTTGCGGCAACTCGATGTTTTGGCTGACCCGGGTGTAGGGAAACCGACCGGCCTGCAAGTGGCGGGCATAGGCAAGCACGGTCTGGGTGAGCTTGAGTTCCGCCTCGGCCAGCGCGTCCGGGCTCAGGCCGGCAAACGTCGGCGCAGGGTAATCGTTGACCTCGAGGCCGTCGGCGTCGGCGCTCGTGAGTCGTGCAATGACCGCGCGGGCGCGGACATTCTCGACGCCTTTATCCAGCCACAAAGGGACGAGATGGCGAGCCTGGTAGAACGATTCGACCGCGGCGCGCTCCCGTTTATTGACGAAGATTTTGTCGCTCTTGGCCGCCAGCAGGTCACGAATCTTTTCTGCAACCGCGCGATCGGCGGGATCGAGCGCTGCCAGCGGATCGGGCGCCGCAGTCTGCTCGCTTGCGCTGGCAGCGTTGCCCGGTGGGGCCGCGGCAACGTCTGGCGAGGCCGCAGCTTTGCCTGTTTCTGATGTCCCCGCGCTCGGCGCCGTCGGAGCCACGGACAGTGCAGCTGCACCCGCCGCGGCCGCAGCTTCACCAGGCGTAGGCGCAGGCTCGCTCGGTGCTGCCGCCCGCCCCGATTCCGCAACAGGCTGCGCGGCTGGTGCCTGTGCAGCCGGCGGCGTCACCGGTGCGCCCGCGTCTTGCGCAGTGGCGCCGATCGGTGCCGCGAGGATCAGCGCCAGGGCCGTGCTCGCTAAGACGCACTCGTAACGGGGGGCGCTCATTCGGACATTCTCCCAAATCCGGGGTACCCCCAAGCGAGGCCCCTCTTCGAATCCACCTGCCGCGATCCAGATGCGAAGCTTGCCTGGATTCGCGCATCGAACAATTCAATTGCGCGGGAATTTGGACGATTTTGGCGCGCTGACACCTGCTGACAACCCGCGCCGCAATGTTTTTCCCCGCGGGTGTAACCGGATTGCAACGTACGGGCATGCGCGTCCGCCGATTGCGGCCAGCGAATCGAGATTGCGGCAAACACGTGAGGCCTCCGATGTGCAACCGCCGCGAGGCCTTCGCTCGGGCGGCGGGCCTGAACCGCTTTCAGGATCTCGAAAACACTGCTCGGTAACGCTCCCGGTCCGGCTCGATAGCCGTTGACCCGCGGCGGTATCGCCCCATATCCATATTTTCCGCTGCCTGTCGTCGCCACGCGATCGTCGTTCTCCTTCGTAACCTGATATGCCCGTACGAGCTAAACGCGCCTCCGCTCAGCGAGCGGCCAAAACTTCTGGCGTGCCCCGCCTGGGCTCGTTGCCGGAATGGAATCTCGCGGACCTATATGGGGGGCTTGATGATCCGCGGATAAAACGCGATCTCGATCGCGGTACTGCCGAAAGCGTCGCCTTCGAGCAGGACTACAAAGGCAAACTTGCGCTCCTCGTCGATGGAGCGGAGCCCGGGGCGGCGCTCGCCCAGGCGATAAAGCGCTATGAGGCGCTCGATGATCTTCTCGGGCGGCTCACGTCCTATGCGGGGCTAGTGCACGCTGGCGATACCGCCGATCCCGCGCGCGGCAAATTCTACGCCGACATGCAGGAGCGCGTCACGGCCGCCTCGACGCATCTCTTGTTCTTCACTCTCGAGCTCAATCAGCTCGACGACGCCAAGCTCGAGACCGCCATGCAACATGACGCGCTGGCGCATTATCGGCCGTGGATCGAAGATATCCGTAAGGAAAAGCCGTATCAGCTCGAGGACCGCATCGAGCAGCTCTTTCATGAAAAGTCGGTAACGGGCTATTCGGCATGGACTCGTCTGTTCGACGAGACCATCGCCAGCCTACGGTTCAAGGTCGGCTCGAAGGTGCTCGCGATCGAGCCGACGCTCAATTTGCTACAAGACCCGAGGGAAGCGACGCGTAAGGCGGCCGCACAGGCGCTCGCCAAGACCTTCGGCGAGAACCTGCGCAGGTTCGCGCTGATCACCAACGTCCTCGCGAAGGACAAGGAGATCTCCGACCGCTGGCGCGGCTTTGCTGATGTCGCGGACGCCCGGCACTTGTCCAATCGGGTCGAGCCCGAGGTGGTGCAGGCCCTGGTCCAAGCGGTGCGGGCCGCCTACCCGCGGCTCTCGCATCGTTATTACGCGCTCAAGGCGCGTTGGTTCGGAAAGAAACGGCTGCCGCATTGGGACCGCAACGCGCCGCTGCCGGCGGTTGCGAACCGCACCATCGGCTGGAGCGAGGCACAGGCGACCGTGCTCGACGCCTACGGCGCGTTCTCGCCGAAAATGGCGGCGATCGCGGAGCGATTCTTCAAGAACGATTGGATCGACGCGCCGGTGCGACCAGGCAAGGCGCCCGGCGCGTTCTCGCATCCGACCGTCCCTTCGGCGCACCCATACGTGCTCCTTAACTACCAGGGCAGACCACGCGACGTCATGACGCTCGCGCACGAACTGGGGCACGGGGTTCATCAGGTGCTGGCTGCGCCGAAAGGCGCGCTAATGGCTCCCACTCCGCTCACGCTGGCCGAGACGGCGAGCGTCTTCGGCGAAATGCTCACCTTCAAGACGCTCCTCGCCAAGGCTGACCGCAAGCAGCGCAAGACCATGCTGGCCGCCAAGGTCGAGGACATGATCAACACGGTGGTGCGCCAGATCGCGTTCTACACGTTCGAGCGCCACATCCACATGGAACGCCGCAGCGGCGAGCTCACCGTCGAGCGCCTCAACGCGCTCTGGCTCGAGGTACAGCGGGAGAGCCTGGGCGAAGCAATCGAGCTCAAGAGTGGTTACGAGGTGTTCTGGGCCTATATCTCGCATTTTGTGCATTCCCCGTTCTACGTTTACGCCTATGCCTTCGGCGATTGCCTGGTGAACTCGCTTTACGCGGCCTACGAGGACGCGCATCGCGGTTTCGCCGAGCGTTACCTGCAATTGCTCCGCGCCGGCGGCACCTTGCGCCACCGCGAGCTGTTGGCGCCGTTCGGCCTCGACGCCGCC
>DATNNX010000195.1:0-2106 GCA_035601615.1 Xanthobacteraceae bacterium | reverse complement strand
CGTTGGCTTCCGAAGGAGCAGCGACAAACGGACGAACAGGCCGAAGCGTCGCGCGTTTCGGTCAGCTTGATCACGTGCACCGGCGGCTCGTACCGGCCTTTCCTGCACGATTGCAATTTCAGTGCGGCTTGAATAGCGCATTCAGCCAAACTCCGTTTGTGCCTCACCGCGGCAAGGAGGATAAAACGTCTCAAGGGGCCGGCAAATGGCTCGGATTGCATGTTGCGACGTGTTTATCATTGCCTTCGCTCCATAGTTCCGCTTGGATAATCTGGCTGGTTGGTGTGTGTTGGTGACGCGCCGACGGTCGAGGGTGCCATGTCAAGACTCAATATCAGTATCGCCGTCATTGTGCTGACGGCCGCGCTGTCGGCCGCAGGATATGCCGCTGCGAAAGGTGGCGGTGGTCACGGTGGTGGCCATGGCGGTGGACACGGCGGTGGTCATCACGGCGGTGGTCATGGGGGCGCGCATTATCGTGGCGGCGGCCACCATGGCGGTGGGCATTTCGGCCGCGCGCATTTCGGCGGAGGGCGTCATTTCGGCAGATCCGCGAGCGGCCGCTCGTTTGCAGGATCGGGTTTCAACCGCAATCGCGCTTTCGCCGCGCACAATACGCTGAACTCGCGCGCATTCGCCCGCACCTTGCGCAACAGCGCTGCGCTACATAACCCCAGCATGCGTGCCCGGATCAGCGCTGGCGCGGCGCTGGCGGGCTGGCACAACGGCCGCACCGGATGGTGGCGACACGGCAACGGCGGCTATGGATGGGTCGGGCCGCTGTTCTGGCCGTTCGCCTTTTATGACATCTATGACTATGCGTTCTGGGGCTACGGTGCCTGGGCCCCGTTCTGGGGCTACGGCTATGATGACATCTACGCCGGCATGTTTGCACCTTACGGCTATGATGCCCTCGCTGGCTATCTGCCGCCGCGCGGCTCACCTGGCGCGCGCGATGCCGCGCCCGCCTGGCTGGCGCAACTATGCGGCGAGGACAGCCGCGATATTGCCGGCCTGCCGATCGATCTCGTTCAGCAGGCGATCGAGCCAACCGAGGCGCAACGCGCCGCGCTCGATGAACTCGCCAACGCTTCCGTCGCGGCCGCGCAGAAGATCAAGGCGGCCTGCCCGACCACCATATCGCTGACGGCGCCAAGCCGGCTGGCGTACATGGAACAGCGCATCGAGGCGATGATCGCGGCGGTGGCAATTGTGCAGCCGGCGCTCGACAGATTCTACAGCCTGCTGAACGATGAACAGAAGGTGCGATTGAATGCGCTCGCCGAAGATCAGCGCAGGCGCAGCTCGGCAAGGAATCGCGATCGATCGCTCGCGCAGGGCTGCGATGTTGCGCAAGTTTCCGCGCTGAAATGGCCGACCGAGGAGATCGAAGCGAGGCTGCGCCCGACGGACAACCAGCGCGCCAGTTTTGCCGTGCTCCAGGATGCCAGCGTCAGCGCAGCGGACATGCTGAAAACCTCGTGCCAAGCCGATGATGCGCTCACGCCACCGGCACGGCTCGCCGCCGTCGGCAAGAGGCTCGATAGCATGCTGCAGGCGGTCAAGCTGGTGCGTTCGGTGCTTGACGATTTCTACGCAACGCTGAGCGACGAGCAGAAGGCCCAGTTCGAGGCGATCGGTCCGCGGCGAACAGCCTCGGATCAGCCCGACACCCGCAGGCGCCGCCGCGGCCGCGAAGTTTTCGGCAATTGATTTCAATCGGTGGTCTCACCGAGTTCGAGCGCGAATTGATCCGCAACGACACGGGCACGCCGGAGTACGATCAGATGATGGCCAAGCGCGAGCAGGAAGCGGCTCGGCCGAAAACTGAGCCGCAGCAGCCCAAGTAAGCTCACCTGTGTGTAGTTCGCGGCTGCGATCTGCTGAAAGGACGCTTAATTGACCTTCGTCGTCAACGAGAGCTGCATTCGCTGCAAAATCATGGACTGCGTCGACGTGTGCCCGGTGGACTGCTTCTACGAGGGCGAGAACATGCTCGTCATCCACCCGGACGAATGCATCGATTGCGGGGTCTGCGTGCCGGAATGCCCGGTCGACGCGATCAAGCCTGACACCGAGCCGGGGCTCGAGAAATGGCTGTCGCTG
>DATNNX010000194.1:0-11186 GCA_035601615.1 Xanthobacteraceae bacterium | reverse complement strand
ATGCTTTCGGCAATGCTGCCAGACGCCGAGCGTGTCGAGCGCCTTGACTGAGCCTTGGAGCAGGGCGCTGGTGCGGTGATCCGGTAGGGCCGGGGGTTGGGCAACCAGCGCCGTTTCAACGCCGGCAGACGCGAGCGCGATGGCTGCGGTCAAGCCGGCCGGACCGCCGCCCACAATCACCACCTCCGCCATCAAACGATTCATGCCGCAATCATCATAAAATGGCCCGCCAACCGGTCTTTGGGGGTTGGCTCGGAGGCAGGCATGACAATGAATAGCAAGACCGTATGATGCCCGCGCGGGTCAATGGGTCTCTTTTGCGGGGCTCTCCTTCCGCGCATGAGGATCGAGGACGGCATGTTGATCCGCGCCTACATCTTCGCGGTGCACGTCTTCACCGCCGCAGGCGCGGCGCTCGCGCTCGCGGCGCTGATCTATGCAGTGGGTGAGCAATGGGCGGCGATGTTTTTGTGCCTTGGCATTGCGCTGATCGTCGACGCGGTCGATGGCACGATCGCACGCTGGCTCAAGGTGGCGGAAGTGTTCCCGCGCTGGTCCGGCGACGTCCTCGATCTAGTGGTCGATTTCGTAACTTACGTGTTCGTGCCTGCATATGCGATTGCCGCCGGCGGGATCTTGCCGCAGCCGCTTGCGGTTCCAGCAGGCGTCATCGTCGTGATCACCGGTGCGCTTTATTTCGCCGACCGCCAGATGAAAACCGCCGACAACTACTTTCGCGGCTTTCCGGCGCTATGGAACCTGGTCGCATTCTACCTGTTCCTGCTCAAGCCCGTGGCGGCAATCGCGGCAACGATCGTTGCTTGCCTCGCCGTGCTGACCTTTGTCCCATTCAAGTTCCTCCATCCCGTGCGCGTCGCGCGGCTGCGCGCACTGAATATCGCGGGGCTGATCGTGTGGTCCGCGCTCGCGCTGATCGCCGTGTTGAACGACCTCGCTCCCGCAGCGTGGGTCTCGGTCGGACTGGTGGTGATCGCCTTGTATTTCCTGAGCGTAGGGGTGATCGAGAGACGCTGAATGCAGGCTTTATCGCTTCTGACCGACCCGAATGCGTGGGCCGCGCGCGTCACGTTGACCGCACTCGAGATCGTCCTCGGCATCGACAATCTCGTTTTCATCTCTCGCGTCGGCCAATCCCGTCGGCGCCTTCATTGCAGCGCACCCCACAACCAAGGTGCTGGCGCTCGCTTTCCTGGTGCTGATCGGGATTGCGCTGGTTGCCGACGGCTTCGAGTTCCATATTCCGCGCGGCTGCATCTATTTTGCCATCGCCTTTGCCGCCGCGGTGGAAGCCTTCAAAGTCATGGCACGGCGCAACCGACAGCGGCGGCCACGCAGCTGACGCTTGATCGCGAGACGCTGCTGGGAGACATTGCCAGCGCCGGCCGTTCGGCGCGTGCAGGTCGAAATAGGGAGTGATAGCAATGGTTGCAGCAGTGCGAGTGCACAAGACGGGTGGTCCGGAGGTGCTGACCTATGAGGACATTTCGGTGCCGGCGCCGGGTCCCGGGCAGATCAAGGTCAAGAACCACGCCTCTGGCGTCAATTTCATCGACACGTATTTCCGCAGCGGCATGTATCCCTCGCCGGTTGGGCTGCCGTTCGTGTCCGGCAACGAGGGGGCGGGCGAGGTCATCGCGGTTGGGCCTGGAGTCAGCGATATTAAAGTCGGCGATCGCGTCGGCTATGTCTCGGCGCTTGGAGCCTATGCGGCTGAGCGCGTGCTGCCGGCCGACCGGGCGGTGAAGCTTTCGGAAAAGATCAGCTATGAGCAAGCCGCCGGCATGATGCTCAAGGGCATGACGGTGGAATATCTGCTGCGGCGGACGTACAAAGTGCAGAAGGGCGACAACGTGCTCATTCATGCTGCCGCCGGCGGCATCGGCCTCATTGCCTGCCAATGGGCCAACTATCTGGGAGCCAACGTGATCGGCACCGTCGGCTCGAAGGACAAGGCCGAGCTCGCCAAGAAACACGGCGCCCATCACGTGATCCTCTACCGCGACGAGGATTTCGTCGCCAAAGTGAAGGAGATCACCGCAGGCAATCTGTGCGCGGTGGTCTATGACGGGGTCGGCAAGGCGACCTTCCCGGCTTCTCTCGATTGCATCAAGCCGCTCGGTATGTTCGTGAGCTTCGGCTCGGCGTCGGGACCGATCGATGCCTTCAACATCAATCTTCTGCAGACCAAAGGTTCGCTGTTCGCGACCCGTCCGACGCTGAACACTTATGCGGCCAAACGCGAGGAGTTGCTTGCGATCGCGAAGGACCTCTTCGAGGTGGTGTCGAGCGGCGCGGTCAAGATCCCGGTGAATCAGAAATACCCGCTCAAAGATGCGCAGAAAGCTCACCGCGATTTGGAAAGCCGCAACACCACGGGATCGAGCATTCTGCTGCTATAGTCGGCAGCACGGTTGCGGCAGGCGGTCAGCCGATCAAGCCTGCGAGCCGGGCGAAGGCGGGGTGCTCGCTATTCCCCGGCGCCAGCCGGGGAAGTGCGATCAGATCGATTGCATCTGCGAAACGCGCAATGGTGGCGACGGTGTCCTCGAGCGAGGCCGCGCTCTCCCTGCTTTCGCTGACCACAACCGCCGCGAGATCGAGGTTGCGGCGGGCCATGATTTCGAGCGCCGTGAGCGTATGGCTGATGGTGCCGACATAGCTCCCCGCCACCAGAACGACCGGTATACGCAACACCGACATCAGGTCGAGCACCGTGCGGCGGTCGTCTAGCGGCACCATGACCCCGCCGACGCCCTCGATCAGAAGCATGCCGCGATTGGCCGCGATCGACTTTCGGCAAAACTCCACTACATCCTGGAACACGATGTCGCGGCCCTCGCGCCTGCTTGCCAGGTCCGGGGAGAGGGGCGCCTTGAAGCGCCACGGTGAGATCGCCTCGACTTCAACGAGTGCGACTGGGCGCCCGAGCGCCGCCAGCAGAACAGCGGAATCGCTCGTTTGCCATGCCTGGGGGTCGAAACCACTCACGATCGGTTTGATCGCGCCGATGGCGCCGCCGCTAGCGCCAACATGTCGGATCAGACCCGCGGTAACGAACGTCTTGCCGATATCGGTTCCGGTCGCGGTAATGAAGACGGCGCTCATTGCGCCTCGGTTGTGTTCGCCGGAGCGAGCGCAAAAATTCGCTTACGTACGAGCTCAGCCAACCGCTCCACCTCGCGATCCGGATGCTGCGCGGTGAATGTCAGCCGCAGGCGCGCCGTCCCCATCGGCACCGTGGGAGGCCTGATGGCGACAACCAGGAATCCCTCCTCTTGCAGGAGCCTCGAAGCTTTCAGCGCCGCCTCGGGCGCGCCCAGCACCACGGGCACGATCGGGCTCACCGGCTCCGGCAACCCGGCAATGCTGGAAAATGCCTTGGCCTTTGCCAGAGGAAGAGCGGCATAGTCGGGCTCGCTTTCGATCACGTCGAGGGCAGCGATAGCGGCTGCGGCCATCGCCGGCGGGAGTCCGGTCGAATAGATCACGGTGCGCGCGCGGTTTCGGATGAGCTCCACGACCGCGGCGGAGGCGCAGACATAGCCGCCATAGGCGCCGAGCGCCTTGGAGAGCGTGCCCATCTGCAGCGGAACCGCGCCTCGCTGGGCGAAGTTCGAGCCGCGTCCGCCGCCAACGACCCCGAGGCCGTGTGCGTCGTCTGACAAGAGCCAGGCGTCATGATCCTGCGCCAGCGCGGCGAGGGTGCGCAAAGGCGCGATATCTCCGTCCATCGAGAAGACGCCGTCGGTCGCAATCATGGCGCGTGCATGTCGCCGTCGCAGCTCGGTGAGGAGCGCGTCCGTGTGGCGAACGTCGGCATGCCGAAACGGCACCACCGCCGCACGCGCGAGACGCGCGCCGGCCCACAGGCAGGCGTGCGCCAGTTCGTCGATCAGAATGAGATCGCCGGGGCCGATCAGCGCGGAAATGATACCGAGATTGGCGAGATAGCCCGAGCCAAACACGCAGGCGGCCTCCGTTTCCTTGAGCCGCGCCAAGCGCGCCTCCAATTCGCTGAGGAGGGGATGATTCCCGCTGACGAAGCGCGACGCGCCGGCACCGACGCCGTAGCGGCGCAGCGCCTCGATGGCTGCCTCCTTGACGGCGGGGTGATGCGTCAGGTTGAGGTAATCGTTGCAGCAAAACGACAGCAGCCGGCGGCCCTCCCGCAGCACCCAAATTCCCGTCATCCGGGTAGTGTCGACGAGCGTGCGGCGTAGACTGCTGCGCTCGAGCTCGGCGAGCTTGGCCGTCGCGAATTCATCGAGTGAATGCATTCTTGCGTCGCTCAAGGCATCCTCTGCGTAAGCTTTGCACTGAAAGTGCCCAATGTCGCGGAAAAAGGGAGATCAGGGGACCGCGCGGCCCGCATGGTACGAAGCGGGGCTTCCTCATGTCTGGCTGCCATACGCGCAGATGAAGACGGCGCGAGCGCCGCTGCCGGTGGCTCACACGGATGGCTGTCGCATCGTGCTCGCTGATGGACGCGAGCTCGTCGACGGGATCGCGTCGTGGTGGACCGCCTGTCACGGCTACAACCACCCCTATATCCGGGAAGCGGTCGAGCGCCAGCTCGCGCTGATGCCGCATGTGATGTTCGGCGGGCTTGCCCACGAACAGGCGCTCACGCTCGCGCGCCGGCTTGCGTCGCTCGCGCCGGGCGATCTGGTCCGTGTGTTCTTTTCGGAATCCGGGTCGCTCGCCGTCGAGATCGCCATGAAGATGGCGATACAGTTTTGGTTGAACCAGGGCGTGAGCAGGCGAAAGAAATTCATCGCCTTCAAAGGGGGCTATCACGGCGATACGACCGGCGCGATGGCGGTCTGCGATCCCGCCAGCGGTATGCACCCGCGGTTCCAGGGTGTGCTGCCCGAACATCATATTGTCGAGCTGCCGGAGAACGAGGAAAGCGCCGCGCGCTTTGCGCGCTGTCTCGAGCGCCATGCCGAGGAACTCGCGGGCATCATTGTCGAGCCGTTGGTGCAAGGCGCCGGCGGTATGCGTTTCCACAGTACCTCGGTATTGCAGCGCCTGCGCGATGCGGCGGACCGCTACCAGCTCATCCTGATCTTCGATGAAATCTTTACCGGCTTCGGTCGCACCGGCAACCTGTTCGCCTGTGAGACAGCCGGCGTCGTCCCCGACATCATGACCCTTTCAAAAGCATTGACCGGCGGTACATTGCCGCTCGCTGTCACGATTGCACGCCCCAGGATCTTCGATGCGTTCTGGTCGGACGATCCCAATGATGCGCTGCCGCATGGGCCGACATTCATGGCCAACGCGCTCGCTTGCGCTGCAGCCAATGCCTCGCTCGACCTGTTCGAGCGCGAGTCGCGCCTGCGGCAAGTCGCCGATATTGCGAGCGCGCTCGAGCATGGCCTTGCGCCCTGCCGTGGGCGGCCTGGTGTCAGGGACGTGCGCGTGAAGGGGGCGATCGGGGTGGTTGAGCTCGACCGGATCGACGACGTCGAGGGCTTGCGCGCGCGTTTTGTCGAAGAGGGGGTTTTCGTCCGCCCGTTCGGCTCCATCATCTATCTCACCCCGGCATTCACGATCGGCGTGGAGGAGCTTGCAAAACTGACGGGAGCGGTCACTAAAATAGTCAGCGCAGGTTAGGCACGGCGTTTCAGTCCGGAGAATGGGGCGAGCGCGCACCGTCTGTACAGGAGGCTGGATGGCTAGAGCTGTTGTCTTCGTCATACTTGCAACCTTCGTCGCAACCACTCTCCTCGCGTCGGAAGCTTGGGCAGCGAAGAAGAAGGTGGATTATCAGAAGGTCTCGATCGGGATGAGGAAGGCCGGTGGTGATCCGCAAATGAGAAAGGCTGGAGGTGATCCGCAACTCAGCGGAAAACCTGCCGTTGGGGCCGGCAAGACACGTTGAAATTCGCCCTGAATGTCAACAGTCGAGCCCGGAGCAAGCGCCTCAAAACCCGATGACCGTGCCGTGCAGATCGTATTCGTCGGCGCGATCGATGCGTACGGTTGCGATCTCGCCTAGGCGCGGCGGGCGGCGACTTGTCACGTGCACGGTGCCATCGATCTCCGGCGCATCGCCGCGCGTGCGCCCCTTTGCAGCCATCATGCCCACGCTTGCCTGCGACCTCTTGCCGGTTGCGACTTTGTCGATGATCACCGCTTGGCGGCTGCCGATCTTGCGCTTGAGGCGCCGCGCCGAGATCGCCTGCTGGTGCCTCATCAAGCGATGCCAGCGCTCCTCTTTCACCGCCTCGGGCACGGGGGACGTAAGCTCGTTCGCACGCGCGCCCGCAACCGGCTCGTAGCGGAAGCAGCCGACGCGATCGAGCTCGGCCTCCTCGAGCCAATCCAGCAGGAGGCGGAAGTCCGCTTCGCTCTCGCCGGGAAAGCCGACGATGAAGGTCGAGCGGATGGTCAGATCCGGGCATATCTCACGCCAGCGGGCGATGCGCCGCAATATCTTCTCCTGCGCCGCCGGCCTGCGCATGCGGCGCAGCACCGTGGGCGCGGCGTGCTGGAATGGGATATCGAGGTAGGGCAGCACCTTGCCGTCCGCCATCAACGGGATGACCTCGTCCACATGCGGGTAAGGATAAACGTAGTGTAGCCTCACCCAGACGCCGAGCTCGCCGAGCGCGCGAGCGAGATCGAGAAATCTTGCCCGCACTTCGCGCCCCTTCCATGAACTTGCCGCGTATTTGAGATCGCTTCCGTAAGCGGAGGTGTCTTGCGAGATGACCAGAATCTCTTTCACGCCTGCGGTGACGAGTCGCTCCGCTTCGCGCAGCACGTCGGCAGCGGACCGCGAGCGAAGCTCTCCGCGCAGCTTCGGGATGATGCAGAAGCTGCAGCGACTGTTGCAGCCCTCCGAAATCTTGAGATAGGCGTAGTGCCGGGGCGTAAGCTTGATGCCTTCCGGAGGCAGCAGGTCGAGGAACGGGTCGTGGCGCGGCGGCAGCACGCGATGCACGGCCTCGACCACGCTCTCGTATTGCTGTGCGCCGGTAACGGCGAGCACCTGCGGGTACCGCGACGTGATCTTCTCAGGCTCGGCGCCCATGCAACCGGTCACGATCACCTTGCCGTTGCTGGCGAGTGCTTTGCCGATTGCGGCAAGCGATTCCGCCTGCGCGCTGTCGAGGAAGCCGCAAGTGTTGACGACGGCGAGATCAGCCCCCGCGTGCGAGCGGGCAAGTTCATATCCCTCGGCGCGCAGGCGCGTGATGATGCGCTCGCTGTCGACCAGCGCCTTCGGACAGCCGAGGGAGACGAAGCTCACCTTCGGTGCGCGCTCCATGGCGGGTGTGGGATGCTGATTTTCCATGGCCGAGGGGCCTAGCCGAGCCCACGAATGGGGGCAAGCGGCCTTGTCTGCCCGCGTACAGAGGAACGGCGGCCGGATCGCGGTCATTGAATAGTCATGAAGATCGCCTATATGAAGGCTGTCGCTCGCGACCGAGCTGCCGACCGCGGATGTACCGGCGGTAGTGAGGTTGCGGACGATGTGGGCCCGCCGGGAGAAGTCCCGCGCGGGTTTTCATTTTCTGGGCCGCTGCGCGGCGTGCAGGCTGTGCAACAGGGCCTTCCGGGCCGGAACAGCGGCCCTGGTATTGCCATACGGGGCCGCGATTGAACCTCCGGCACTCTCGCGCTACTAAAAGCGGAGGCGGGCGGGACTTGCGGCTTTTGGGGGAATGATGCTGATCCTGAAGTACTTTTTGGTCATCGGCGCCGTGTTGACGGCCGGGCTCATCGCGCTGAATGCCTACCTCCTGCCAGCCGGCTCGACGCCGCCGCCCTTGGGCATTCACTCCGCGACCAGCGGGTCGCTGCCGACTGTGGCTCCGAAAGCGGAATCGGCCAACACCGAGCCGACCGCGGAGCCTTCCCCGCCGCCAGCGCAAGCCGCACCTCCCGGGCGTCGCTCGAATCGTTCCGCGCGCACTCACCGCCGCTCGCAGTGAGGTCCGGCCGATCGGCCCGGAGCGCCCTTCTCTGCAGACCCGGAGCGTTCCCTTCTGCAGAAATGTCACAGCGGCAAAATTTAAGCCGGCGATGATTGTGGGCGCGGCATTCGCGCATTAGCGTTCGCGAGTCGCGGTTCGTCCTCATGGCCGTGACGAATGCTCCTGCGAGAGAGAACCCCGGCCGTCAGATCACCCACGGCCGGGGCTTCTTTTAGGAGCGGATGCCCGCGCTGGCGCCACGCGTAAGTAGCCACTGCAGTGCCACGGTCGGTCCAACAGGTCTCAACACGGACGCGCGTTGGTCTTGCACCCAGAGATCGCGGACAACGGCCGCTCTCGCTAGAACAATGCGACAAACATTTCTGGATGGAAAAAACCTTCAACCCGGGAGCCGCGAAGATGGCGTGGTGTTTCTGCAACAGATCTCAGAAAAGGGATCGCGGTGCTTTAGAAAGTTCGCTTTTCGATTGTGTGACTCGCTCTGCTCGGGCATTTTAACTTTGGAGCGGGGGCACTCCGCTCGAGAGAAGTTAACGGCGCAAAGGTTCAGGGGGCTAAACATGCTGAAGATTCTAACTGCAACGGTTGCATCCTTGGCGATGCTGAGTGCTGCCGCCGCCGCCGATCTGCCTCGCAAGGAGCCGCCGCCTCCGGCGCCTCCGGTTGGCAAGGCTCCGATTGGCAAGTATCCGGTGGGCAAGGCTCCGATCGGGAAATATCCGCAGCCCGTCGTGACCAAGGGCTAACGGTCCGCGTTCTTGAGCGCTCGACGTTTTGAGCGTGTCTGGATACGCATCCCATTTCCACGACTTTCGCCCCGCTTCGGCGGGGCGTTTCTTTTTCTGCAGAACGAATCGTAGCAAAGCACTGCGCGCCCAATCCGCGCGCGCGACTCCGACGAGATCGAGCCGATACATAAGGAAGCCTCGGACATAAGGGCGTCGGCCAGCAATCGGCTAGTTGCAAGATCCCCCTTTCAGCCCAGCTGACTAATCCTGGCCGTTTTACTATCCCTACATTGCGCTGTGGCTGCCCTCGCGCACGTAAACGATAGTCTGCACGAAAATGGAGGTTGGCATGCTTCGCCTTTTACTCGCTGCAATAACATTCACTCTGTTGACCGCAATGTCGAGCGCGCGCGCCGCTGGCGTTGAGCAGCTGGAGGCGAACGAAAAGACGGTGGCCGCGTTCGAAGATGCCGCGCTCAATCGGAAGGATTTCGACGCAGCCTCGAAATACCTCGGACCGCGCTACACGCAGCACAATCCAAACGCTGCCGACGGGCCGGAGGGCCTCAAAGGCTACATTACGTTCCTCAAGGACAAGTTCCCGAACAACCGCAGCGAGATCAAGCATATCTTCGCCGATGGTGACTATGTGATCGTCCACGATCATGCCGTGCGCGAGCTGGGCACGCGCGGATTTGCCATTGTCAATATCTATAAGCTTGAGAACGGCAAGGTGGTCGAGCACTGGGACGCCATTCAACCGATCCCGGAGAAGGCCGCAAACAACAACGGAATGTTCTAGTGTTTTGTCTCTGACCATTGTCATTTTGGGCCGTGGTCCATCGCTGACTCACTATCTGAGGGCCCCTGCGTAAACTCGCCTTGCCTGCCCGACAGGTCGGGGGCAAGACGCCACGCGCCCGTTGTGCCCGACGGGGCTCGAGGAGATGCTGTTTGCCGCGGTGGGGACAAAACGGACATCGGCAGGCTGTCCTCAGCCTAACCCGCTAGCTTCGGGATCACGCTCGATTTCTAGCCATGTGATTCCTGGGATGCAGAGCGAAGCGGCGACCCGCAATGATGTCCTTGTCTCGGACGCCCTACAGCGACACCGAAACGTGAAAGGGGAGCAAAGCGGTAGCAAACAGGCCGCCGTGGCGCGTGGAGAACAAAAAGATCATAATGATTTCAACGCGTGGAAGGGTGGCCGAGTGGTTTAAGGCAGCGGTCTTGAAAACGGCTCTGGTTCGTGCCGCCTAGTTCCGGTGTGTGCTACCTAGTCAATGTTTTCGGGCTTAAACCAGGCTCCTCGTCATGTCGTCGTACCAGCCCGTTATGCCTCGTACCGTCGAGTTCGTTTGCAAAAATGTTTGCAGCCCGAGAGGGAGAGACCCATGCCACGCTGGAAGCCGCCGACCCCGGAAGAGGAGAACGCAGCGAGGATCGCGGCTCGGCATGCTTACTCGGTCAAGCAAAAAGGTGCTTTTACTTTGCCTTTTTCTTGGATGCCCGCTGCGCCCTTATGGCGGTATTGTCAGAGCGCCACTCACTGCGTTTTACGCCCTCGCGCACCTTGATCTTGGGCATATAAGGCCCAATACGCCGCTCGATGTCAGCGAGGCGCTTTCGTCCTTCCTCCAATCGGTCTTCGGTCCTCTCTGTCATCTTCTCACCCCTAATCTGGTGCCGATGTATAGAACGCCTCGGATTGGCTTTCCACGACTTTCGCTGCGCGCGTGCTTACGTACATGTCAGTTCTGTAATATAGCTCGTATATCGGGTCCCATTGTGGAGATTTCACGCTCAGGTCCTCAACTATCAAATCGCAGCCTTTCGCTTCGGTTGCATAGATCGCGCGTCCGTGAATTTGAGTTCCGGCGCTTGGGTCCAAAAATACTTTTATCTTCTGTTCAATCTCAGCGTTGGTGCGACCGGACATCATACCGGAGGCGAGTATCTTAATAGCGATGTCTTTTGAAGCATCGATGAACCCCTGCCAGGTATTGATGTCTCTCACGTCGTAGTGCGCAAGTTGCTGAACATATGGTTCAACATTGCCTGTGCTGTTGACCGCCTCGTTGAAGAGGGTCTTGTAGCCGTTCACAAGACTGAACGCGGAAAACCATTTGGTTTCCCCGTTCTCTTCTCTGATGATTTGCGGATCAACCGGGCCAAGCTCAGAAGGGGCCGCCATTATTATCTTGCTGGCCCCCATGCAAATGATCGTTGCCGCCGATTTTGCGCGTCCGGGAACCAGCGCCCAGTAGTCTCCGGTCCCACTGTATGCACGGCAAATATTGACCACTCTTTCGGCCGCCAGCGTGTCACCGCCGGGAGAACTGATCATCAAAACAAGACCCTTCGATAGATTTGGGGTCTGTTGGAGCACGCTTAACAGCATGTCACAATCATTGTCGTCTATCTGTACTGGATAGTTAAAGCTCGTGAAGAACGTGACAACGCATCGATCTGAAAAGGCAGAAGACAC
>DATNNX010000193.1:0-2699 GCA_035601615.1 Xanthobacteraceae bacterium | reverse complement strand
TCGGGGCCTCCGGCGCGCGCATCCTCGTCACGCTGATCGGCGCGCTGCGCAAGTACCGGCTGAAGCGCGGCATGGCAAGCCTGTGCATCGGCGGGGGCGAGGCGACGGCGATGGCGATCGAGCTCGTCTGAATGCTCAAGCGGCAACTTCAGGCGCTGCTCGACAGGTCGCGCTTTCTGCGGCCCTACCGCTTCCGGGTGGTGGCGGTGAAAAAAGGTAAATGCACGCTAGAGCTTCCGCATCGCCCGGTCCTCGAGCGGCCGGGCGGAATCATCAATGGCCCGGCGCTGATGGCGGCCGCCGACTGCGCGATGTGGCTCGCCATCAAAGGCCGGCTGGGCGTGGAGCAGGACGCGCTGACCTCCGAGCTGAACACCGCGTTTCTTTCCCCGGCCAAAGGCGGGCATGTGTACTGCACGGCCGAGATCCTGAAGATGGGCAGGCGCCGCATCTATGGCGTGGCGAAATGCCATGGCAAGAACGGCCGCCTGTTCACTCATCACACGCTGACTTACATCCGGCCCGACTAGATGCAGCACGAGGAGATCCGGCAGGCGGTGCGGCGCTTCGCGCGGGAGCAGCTGGCGCCCAACGCCGCCCGCTGGGACCGGGAAAAGCACTTTCCCAGGGAAGCGCTGAAAGGGCTCGCCGCAATGGGTCTCTATGGCGTCGCCATTGCCCAGGAATGGGACGGTGCCGGGCTCGACTACACCTCGCTCGCTGTCGCCTGCGAGGAAATCGCGGCAGGCGACTGCTCGACTGCGACCATCATTGCCGTAAATAACCTGGTCGCCGGTATCGTCTCAGGTTACGGAAATCCGGATCAGAAAGAAAAATTTCTGAAACCCCTGGCCAGCGGCAAGATGCTGGGCGCGTTCGCACTCACCGAGCCGCACGTCGGCTCGGACGCCGCGGCGATCACGACGCGCGCCGAGCGCCAGGGCGCGCATTACGTGCTGAACGGCGTCAAGCAGTTCATCACCTCGGGCAAGAACGCCGACCTCACGGTGGTGTTTGCCGTCACCGACAGGAACGCGGGCAAGCGCGGCATCAGCGCCTTCGTCGTGCCGACCTCGACGCCCGGCTACGTCGTCGCCCGCATCGAGGAGAAGACCGGGCAGCGGGCCTCGGACACCGCGCAGATCGTTCTGGAAAATTGCAGGACGGAACATTTGCTGGGGGGGGAAGGGGCGGGCTACCGGATCGCGCTCGCCAACCTAGAATCCGGGCGGATCAACGTCGCGGCCCAGTCCACCGGCGTCGCGCGCGCCGCGCTCGACGCCGCCGTCGCCTATGCGCGCGAGCGAAAGAGCATGGGCAAGACCCTGATCGAGCATCAGGCGGTCAATTTCCGTCTCGCCGACATGGCGACCCGGGTCGAGGCAGGCCGCCAGCTTTACCTGCATGCCGCGTCGCTGCGCGATGCCGGCCGGCCCTGCATCAAGGAAGCGTCGATGGCAAAGCTCTTCGCCTCGGAGATGGCCGAGCAGGTCTGCTCGGACGCGATCCAGATCCACGGCGGCTACGGCTACGTCGCCGACTTCGCGGTGGAGCGGCTGTGGCGCGACGTGCGCGTGACGCAGATCTACGAAGGCGCGAGCGACATCCAGCGCCTGGTGATCGGCCGCGCCCTGGAGGAGGGATGACGGCGATCAAAAGCCAGGTCAATTCGCGCTCGGCCGAGTTCCGCGCCAATGCCGAGCGGATGAAGGCGCTCGTTCTTGATTTGCGTGAAAAAGTGGCAATTGTGACCCGGGGCGGCGACGAGTCAGCACGCGACAAGCATCTCGCGCGCGGCAAGATGCTGCCGCGCGAGCGCGTCAACAAGCTGCTCGACCCGGGCTCGCCGTTCCTCGAGATCGGCCAGCTCGCCGCCTGGGGCATGTACGGCGGCGATGTGCATTCCGCCTCGATGATCTGCGGCATCGGCCGGGTCTCCGGACGCGAATGCGTCATCGTCGCGAATGACGCGACCATCAAGGGCGGCACCTATTACCCGATGACGGTGAAGAAGCACCTGCGCGCGCAGGAGATCGCCGCGCAGAACCGCCTGCCTTGCATCTATCTGGTCGACTCCGGCGGCGGCTACCTGCCCGAGCAGGACAACGTGTTTCCCGACCGCGAGCACTTCGGCCGCATCTTCTACAACATCGCCAACATGTCGGCGGCCGCCATCCCGCAGATCGCCTGCGTGATGGGCTCCTGCACCGCCGGCGGCGCGTACGTGCCGGCGATGTCCGACGAGTCGATCATCGTCAAAGGCCAGGGCACGATCTTTCTCGCCGGCCCGCCGCTGGTGAAGGCGGCGACCGGCGAGGTGGTGACGCCGGAGGAGCTGGGCGGCGCCGAGGTGCATACGCGTGTGTCCGGGGTCGCCGACCATTACGCGCTCGATGACGCGCATGCCCTTTCAATCGTGCGCAAGATCATTTCGAATCTCAACGTCCGCAAGAACGTTTGTCTCGAAGTGCGGGAACCGCGAGAGCCGCTCTATCCGGCCGACGAGCTCTACGGCGTGATTCCCGCCGACCCGCGCAAGCCCTACGATGTGCGCGAGATCATCGCCCGGGTCGTCGACGGCTCGGAGCTCGACGAATTCAAGCAGAACTACGGCAAGACGCTGGTCACCGGCTTTGCGCGCCTGCAGGGCTACCCGGTGGCGATCCTCGCCAATAACGGCATCCTGTTCTCCGAGTCCT
>DATNNX010000192.1:0-3131 GCA_035601615.1 Xanthobacteraceae bacterium | reverse complement strand
GCATCACCCTCCCCGGTTCTGCCGCAACTGATTTCGGTCGCGAACGCCGCGCCGCGGGGCGGATTGCGGCAGATCAGCGTGTTGATAGCATTTTCCGAGAGCGATCTACTAGCCCACCTTCAGCAAGGCGTTTGTCGAGGCACTTGGGCACCTGAGCGGTTGGTGGGCGGAGGGCAAGAACATTGACATCTCTTACGAGCGGTTTGATCCATTCGATCGGCGTTGGCCGAAAGACCGCTTACGGGAAGGGTTTCGGATGCCGGCCCGGCGCGAGCGATCGGCCCGGTGTAGGGGGCCGGCGTCCGAAAGCCTCCGATGAAGGAACCCGCGGGAGAGCGGTGAGCAGTTGGCCGGCTATGGGGATTTGACGCGGCAGCGGCTTTGCGGGGCGATAGTTTTCCGAAGATCGCCGTGAGCTGGAAGCTGCTGGTGATCGCGGACTGATCGCTGCTGCCACACTCGGCGATCTGTTTGAGGCCGGATCGGTGATGCTCTGCCGGCGCTTGCAGGCGTTGGGATGAAACGGGTGCGGCGGCGGGAACGAGAGGTTCCTGCGAACGGATGCAGCCAGCAGACGAGAAGGACAGTCATTGGATCAGATCCTGATCCCAGCGACGGCCGATGGCGGGCCGCGCGGTGTGCCGCCGCGCGAAAAGACCTCGATAATAATCATGCGGCCGCCGCAGCAAGGGCACGACGGGCGATGATCGGGCGTGGCGTCCGAATCGGCTGTGTCGTGTGCTGCCGGCGGGTCGAGCTCCGGCATTGGGGCGGCCATCAGTTCCCTGGCGCGCGCGATGTTGGCCTTGCAGCCGGCGCTAGCCAGCAGCCCGTAGTGGCGGATGCGATGAAACCCCTTTGGTAGGACGTGGAGCAGGAAGCGCCTGATGAACTCGTCGGCGCTGAGCGTCATTGTGCGGTACCGCGCCTGCCCGTTACGGCGGTAATCCTTGTAGCGAAAGGTCACGCCGCGCTCGTCGAGAGCAATGAGCCGGCTGTTCGCGATGGCGACGCGATGGGTGTAGCGGGCGAGATAGGCAAGCACTGCCTCTGGTCCGGCGAAGGGCGGCTTGGCATAGACGAACCATTTCTTGCGCTTGAGCGGCGCGAGATGCGCGGCGAAGGCCTCGCGGCGACGCAGGCCCTCGATCGCGCCCAAAAACGCCAGCCGGCCTGTCGCGTGAGCATCGACGAGCGCCGCCAGGAAGAGCCGCCGGAACAGGCGGGAGAGCACCCGCACCGGCAAGAGAAAGCCGGGCTTGCAGTGCACCCAGCGCGTCCCGTCGAGCGATATCCCGCCGCCCGGCACAATCATATGGAGGTGCGGATGGTGGGTCATTGCCGAGCCCCAGCTGTGGAGCACGGCGGTGGCGCCGATGCGAGCGCCGAGATGCTTGGGGTCGGCGGCGATCGTGATCAGCGTCTCGGCCGCTGCGCGGAACAGCAGGTCGTAGACGATCGCCTTGTTCTGGTAGGCGATCGGAGCGATCTCGGCGGGCAGCGTAAAGACCACGTGGAAATAGCCGACCGGCAGCAGATCGGCCTCGCGGGCCGTGAGCCAATCCATCGCCGCCGCGCCCTGACACTTTGGGCAATGGCGGTTGCGACACGAGTTGTAGGCGATGCGGCTGTGGCCGCAATCCTCGCAGCACTCGACATGCCCGCCGAGCGCGGCCGAGCGGCACTGCTCGATCGCCGACATGACCTGGAGCTGACCCAGGCTCAGATGTCCGGCGTTGGCCCGGCGCCAGTCGGCCCCATGGCGATGAAAGACGTCTGCGACCTCCAGCTTCGGGCGGCGCACCGCCGCCCGGCTACGCTTCGGATCGCGGCCTCCCCTCGATCAATGGTGCGAGCCGGTCGAGTGGGCTGGTTACGGCCCGGATCGTCGTATTGGCGACGCGGGTGTAAAGCGCCGTCGTGTCGAGCTTGGCGTGACCCAGAAGCGTTTGAATCACGCGAATATCGACATCTTGCTCGAGCAAATGCGTGGCGAAGCTGTGCCGCAGTGTGTGTGGCGAGACGCGCTTCTTGATCCCCGCGGCTTGGGCGGCGGCGTGGACGGCACGACAGAACTGGCGGGCCGACAGCGGTTCGACTGGGTTACGGCCGGGAAACAGCCAGCCTCCTGGCAGCAGCAGGCTACGCCGCCGCCCCTCCCGCCACCAGACGCGCAGCAGTTCGAGCAGCTGTGGCGATAGCATTGCATGGCGGTCCTTGCCGCCCTTGCCGCGCTCGACGCGCAGCAGCATGCGCTTGGAATCGATATCGCCGACCTTGAGCGCGACAACCTCCGAGGCGCGCAGCCCGGCGCCGTAGGCGGTCGCGAACACCGCCTTGTACTTCGGCGCTGTTGTCGCGCGCAGCAGGAGGGTCACTTCCTCGACGCTGAGCACTGCCGGTATCCGCCGCGGATACGGCACGACGGTGAGCCGGCGCGCCAGATCCGGCCGGTCGAGCGTCACTGTGAAAAAGAAGCGCAGGGCCGAGACCGCGCCGTTGATGCTCGGCGGCTGCATGCCGTTCTGCGTCTGGTGCAGTTGGAAGAGACGCAGGTCTTCCGCTGTCGCCGTGTCGGGCGACCGGCCGATAAAGGCCGCGAATGCTCGGACGTGTCGCACATAGTCGCGGCGCGTGTCCTCCTTGAAGCCGCGCACGGTCATGTCTTCGATCATGCGCGCCCGCAGTGGGCTGACGGGCCGAAGGGAAGTATCGGAGGTCATCGGGGCTCTCTCCCGAGCTGAAGGTTGCTGGCCCTTCGATGCTCGGGATCGGACGCCCCGACCGTCACGCGCTACCGCGCGTCAACCTCGTAGATATACGCCGACCACGACGCGTGCTCCCCTCCGCGCGAGCGGGTTCGTTGTGTGCCGGGCATGCTCAATAGCTCGGAGGTGAAAGTCCTCTACCCAACCTGATGGAGGTGAAGGGTTAGCGAAGCGCAAGGGCTGTCGCCGCGAGGCGGGGTCTGAAGGAAGCGTGGAACAAAGGTGTGAGCCGATGAACAAAAACCGGATACGAGGCGCCAGCGCCGGACGAGCGGGCAACGTATCGCGAAGTCCATATCCATCAAGGGCGCGAAGCGTAGATCCGGCGGTTGTGCACCGAAGGCGATTGAGCTTACCCCGGGA
>DATNNX010000191.1:0-37608 GCA_035601615.1 Xanthobacteraceae bacterium | reverse complement strand
TAGCCGCTAGTGAGAACGACGGGGATCTGCGGATAGTGGTTGGCGATTTCCTGAGCCAGCGCGATGCCGTTCATGTCGCCGGGCATGACGACGTCGCTGAAAACAAGATCGACCTTGTCGCCGCGTCGCAGCCGGTTCAGCGCGTCGGCGGCATTTCCCGCCCGCGCGGTCTGATAGCCGAGCTGCTCGACGAGCGAAGCGGCGATGTCGGCGACCTCCGCATTGTCCTCGACCACGAGGACCATGCCCTGCCCCGACTCGCTCGGCTGGGTCGGAGGCGCCGGGATCGGCTCGACCGGCACTGCCTCGCGGCGCGGTAAGTAGATGGTGATGGTGGTGCCGCGGCCGGCCGTGCTCGTCGCAACCACGGTGCCTCCCGACTGATGCGAGAAGCCGTAGACCTGCGACAAGCCGAGGCCAGTGCCTTTCCCGAGCGCTTTGGTCGTGAAGAACGGCTCGAAAATGCGCGGCAGCACGTCGGGCGCGATGCCGACCCCGGTATCGGTCATCGCGAGCGCGACAAAGTCCCCCTCGAGTTGACCCACGCCGTCGCCCTTATTCAGGGTGACGTTGCGCGCCGAAAGCGTGATCGAGCCCCCGCCGGGCATGGCATCACGCGCGTTGACCGCGATGTTGACGAGCGCCAGTTCCAGTTCGGCAATGTCGACCTCGACCGGCCAGACATCATCCGGTATATCGCATTTGAGCTCGACGTTCCCGCGCAGCGAGCCGAGCAGCATTTCGTACACCGCTTCGACGCGCGCCTTGAGATCGGTAACGACCGGATTGAGCGGCTGCCGTCGCGAGAACGCCAGCAGCTGGCGCGTCAAGCTCTCGCCGCGGTTGGCAGCTGAGTGCACCGCGTCGATCGCCTGCAGATGCTTGGGTTCGGTCAATCGGCGGCGCAGAAGCTGGGCGTGACCGCTGACGATCATCAACAAGTTGTTGAAGTCGTGGGCGATGCTGCCCGTCAATTGTCCGAGCGCCTCCATCTTCTGGGATTGCGCGAGCTGCTCCTGCGCCCGCTCGAGCGACGCTTGCGCCTCCCGCCGCTCGGTCATGTCGCGGGTGATGTTCACGAACCCGGCGAGGGTGCCGACCTCGTCGCGGACCGCCTCGATCACGGCGCTCGCCCAGAACAGGCTATTGTCGCGCCGCACGCGCCAGCCCTCGACCACGCATTTGCCCTCGTAGGCGGCGAGCTGGAGCGCGCGCGCCGGCTCGCCGCGCTGTTCCTCCTCCTCGGTGTAGAACCGGCTGAAGTGCTGTCCGACGATCTCGGCCGCGGCATATTGATGGATGCGCTGCGCGCCGACGTTCCAATTGGTGATGTAACCTCCCCGGTCGAGCATGAAAATCGCGTAGTCGGTGACGCCCTGAATGACCGTGCGGAAGCGCCATTCACTCTCCACCAGCGCCTCTTGCGCCTTGCGCCGCTCGGCGATGTCGTGCTTGAGCGCGGCTTCGAGGCGCTTGCGCTGCTCGGTCTCGCTGTGCAGGAGCTCGCTCGTGTGCGCGAGCCTCTCGGTACGCTCCTCGAGCGTCTGCTGCAGCTTGTCATGGGCGCGCTTGAGATCGTCGTCGGCGCGACGGCGGTCGGTCACGTCCTCGGCGACCAGCATGAGATGCGGCACGGCGGCGCTCTGATCGGCGATCGCCGAGACGTTGTTGCGTATCCACCGGCGCGAGCCGTCGGGCAGCACATATCTCGTCTCGCGCGCGAATGCCTTGTCGTTCGCGAACGCGTGCCGGACCGCCTCTGCCATGCCGGGCGCGTCGTCGGGGTCGATGAGATCCTGGATATGCATCTGCAGCAGTTCCGGCGCCGAGCGCTCAGCGATGCTGCAAAATCGATTGTTAGCGACCGTGACGCGTCCTACCGCGTCGATTTGCGCGAAGCCCATCACCGATTGACTGAACATCGCGCGCAGAATCTGCTCGTGGCGGCGCAATCTGATTTCCGCGCGCCCTCGCGTTGCGACATGCGCGCTCAGTGCAAGACTCACAACCGAGGTGCTGATCAGGAACACGACCAGAAGCAAGAATCCGTCGTCGGGGCTCGCCGGCGCGAACGGTCCGCCGCCGGCCAGCGCGCCCCAGACCGCAAAGCAGGCGAGAATCAGCACCGCCGTCGCGGTATCCCGCTCTCCGCAGCGCAACACAGTCCACGACAGCGGCAGCACCACCAGGAACGCCAGCGCGTTTCTCATCGCGCTGTCCTCGAACAGCGGACTGAACGCGACAAGTCCCACGAGGCTTGCCGCGATAATGCCGAGGATCGAGGACAACACCTTGTCGGAATCGAAGCCGCGGTAGTCGCCGAGCGCGCAAAGGACGACGGCCGGCGCGAGGACGAGCGCGCCGGCCGCATCGCGCAGCCACCACACGGTGCCGAGGGGGATGAGGTTCTCCCACTCCGCCTGTCCGGCAAGGTAGGAGGTGCCGGCGGCGACGAGCGCGCCGAGCATGCTGGCTGGTCCGAGCGCAACCAAGGCAAATTTCGCAACGCCGGCCGGCGTATTGAAGGTTCTACCGCCCTGCGACCAGAGGCGGAGGAGATAGCCGCCGACGACGGCCTCGAGCGTGCTGCCTGCCGCATTGCTCAAGGCGGGCAAGATCGAATCCGCAGACATCGCATCGGCGATGCCGCTGGGCAGCGCCGCGGCGAATGCCGCGGCAAAAACGCCCGGCCAAACGCGCAGCCCACGCAAGAGCACGGCGGCCAAGGCAAGGCCGGCGGAAGGCCAGATGGGGATCGGGGTTGAATAGATCGAGGTCAGCGCCGAGGCGCCGAGCGCCAAAACAAAGTAGCTCGCACCGACGATCGCCAGTTCGAATAGGCATTTCGCCACGCGACGCAGTTGCGGCGCGGGTTTGAATTTCGCATTTGGAAAACGAGTCACGGCCTGCCCCCTCGCCGCGCGTTTTGCCGTAGCCTCTCCCCTTATCTGCGCTGGCGTGTTCTCCCGCGGCTATTGATCAAACGCAACTGCGGCGGAACTCGGGCCATTGACCGGCGAATCGGGAGGAACGCAGACCGAAAAGTGCCCCGGGGCAACTTCGCCTAAATGTTGCGCATCGCAGCTGCGCTGCTGAGCTGCACAACGAAAACGACAGCAACACGCCGTCGATCCGCGGCCCGTTTGACAAACTGCGCGCCGCGCGCTCGGTCGGCTCCCTCGACACCCGCGGGCGAAGGGGGAGAGGGGTGTGGTGAGGGGCAGCTTGAAGCGCGAGGGGCCCTTTGAAGCGCGTCCCCCCTCACCCGAATTAAGATTGTCGGTCGAGTCTTGCGCGCTCTCCCCGCAAGGGGGGCGCGAGGGCACGTGCCGCGGGCGAGCCGTCCAGCGTTGCCACGAAAACCGATCGCGCGCCGCTTACATGGCGCTGCGCAACGAGTCTCCGACCGGCATCGGCGGCCGCGGCAGCTCGCCGAAAATTCTGTCGTTTTCGGGCAAGAACCAGGACGTGAGTCGCGCGACCAGCGGCCGCTCTTCCTCCCCGCCATTCCCCGCTTGATCGCCGGCCGTCGCGGGCTGGACCGTTTGTGTTGCCGGTTTTCCCGCAGAGCTGGAGGCGACGGTGCCGGGCTGGATGGCCGGCGGCTCGCCGGTGCGCGCCTTCTCTGCCCTCACGCCCTGCTCCGGCTTCTGATTTCGGCGCACCAGGGCGGCAGGCGCCAGTTTCGGAAGCTTCGCGGCCGAGGCAATCGTCGGCACGTTCGGCACGGCTGGTGGCGGCGTTTGGACTTGCGCCGTGAGGTCGGCAACGCGCGTCTGGTAGTCCGGCACCCGATTCTCTGCAGCCGTTGGCGATAACTGGATGACCGCGGGTGCAGGCGCCGGCGCAGGGTGGCGCTCGAACTGGCCGAGCATATAGGCACAGAGCGCGCTCGCGGCCCCTGCGCCGGCCACCTCGAGGAATTTGATCGCGACTCTCGATAAGACCGTAAATCTCACGATTCCCTCCGATTTCAAACGATTGATTGATTTTCAAACACTCGTTTGAGACAACTTCAGGGCAGAAAGAAAAACAAGGGTGGCAAATCAAGGGAAAAGTTGGCGCCGCTGCACTCGGTCCTACCCTCCCCTTCAATAATCATAAACGCGCACCCGGGGTACTTGCCCAAGGCGCCGGCAGATGCTTGGCCGTCGCATCCTATTTGGCTAGTGCTGCCAGACCGCCCAGGCGCGCCTTGCTTGGCGGCTGGCAGAGACCATCGACCGCCCAACCTGCGATCGTGTCGGCGAGCCGGTCTACGAACCTTTCGTCGAGCTCGAGACGAAACGGCGGGCCTGCAAGCTGCTCGGCGTTGCGCACGAAGATGCTGCATTGTCCGAACAGCCACAACGCGCCGACGACAGCCTGCTTGTCGGTCGCGTTGTCCGGCAAGAAGCGGCGAACCAATTCGGTTATGGCGGCAAAGAACGGCGCCGCCTCCCGCGCCATGAATTTGCGGAAGACAAGACTCGGCTTGAGCGTCTCCCAGTTGAAGATGCGCACGTAATCGCTGAGTTCGTCGCGCGCCGTCATCGGCCGCAGTTGCCGGCGCACGAAGCGCCGCAATGCCGCTTCGCGCGACAGCTTGCCGCTTTGCGGTGCATCGTCGTCGCTCATTAGGGCGCGCAAGGCCGTCTGCAGAACGGCGCGATAAAGGCCTTCCTTGCTGCCAAAATGGTAATTGATCGCCGCCTGGTTGACGTCGGCCTCGGCGACGATGGTCCGGATGCTTGCGCCATCGTACCCGTCGCGCGCAAACGCGCGCGAGGCCGCTTTGATGATCTTCTCCCGCGTCGCCTTCGAAACCCGGGTCACTTTAATCGCCCACGGCATGCTCATTTTCCAAATTCAAACGATCGTTTGAACATATCGCGCGACGATCGCGCCTGCAAGGTTGCACGTCTGCCAGGATTTAGGAGGCGGGGCCTAAAATAGTTCGAAATATTCACGTTGCTCCCACTCCGTCACCTCGGAGCGGTAGCGCGCGATCTCGGCTTCCTTGATGCGCAGATAATAGTCGATGAAATTCTTGCCGAAGCCCGCGGCGAGGCAAGCGTCACCGCGAAGCGCGCCGAGCGCCTCCTCGAGGCTTTTGGGCAAAAGCGGCGCCGCGACTTCATAGGGCGTGTCCGCCGAGGGGCCGGGATCGAGCATGCGCTCCACGCCGTCGAGGCCGGTCCAGATCTGCGAGGCCATGTAGAGGTAAGGGTTGGCGGCCGGCTCGCCGGCCCGATTCTCGATGCGCGTGGCGCCATCGCCGCGGCCGCCGAGCACGCGGAGCATCACCCCGCGATTGTCACGTCCCCAGATCACCCGGTCGGGCGCCAGCGAATAACCGCGATAGCGCTTGTAGCCGTTGATCGTCGGGGTGGTGAAGGCGGCCGCCGCGCCCGCATGGGCAAGAAGGCCCGCCAAAAACTGTCGGCCCAGCGGCGAGAGCACGTCGTCGTCACTCGCCGTGAAGGCGTTGGCGCTCGAGGCCCGCTCGCGCAGCGATTGATGCAGGTGCCAGCCGCTCGACACCACGTTCTCAAGCTTGGGGCGCGTCATGAACGTCGCGTGATAACCTTGCCGCCGGCAGATCTGTTTCACGGCGCTGCGGAACAGCATCATGGTATCGGCGGGCGCGAGTCCGACCTGCGGCTGGAACGTGAATTCGCACTGGCTCGGGCCGAGCTCGATTTCGACGGAGCGCAGCGGCAAGCCGAGCGCGACAAGTTCGCGGCGCAGGATTTCGAGAATCGGCTCGATCTGATCGAAACGCGTTTCGGTCAAATACTGGTAGCCCTGGGAGAGGAGACTGACTTGCGGCGCCTCGCCTGGCCAGGTGGCGTCGGCCGGCGCAAGCCGCGCATCATCGAGCTTGAAGACGTGAAACTCGACTTCGAGGCCGGCGAGGTAGTCGAACCCTGCTTCGGCCAGCCGCTCCAGCGCGCGGCGATAAAGGTGGCGGGTCGAGAACGGAACCGGCTTGCCATTGGAAAAGTAGATGTCGCACAGCGCCCAGCCGGTGCGCAGCGCCCACGGCAGGACGCGGAAGGTGGTGGGATCGGCGACCATGAGAAAGTCGCCGCCGCCTTCCATCTCCGCCATGCCGAAGCCGCCGCCCGGCGTGAAGACCGGAAACACCGTCTTGTGCGCGGTATCTTTGGCAAGGAGCGTCGTGGTGATCGAGCAGCCGTTGCGCATCGCGGCCGCCGCCTCGTTCGCCAGCACCGTTTTCCCGCGCAAGATGCCGTGCTGGTCGGGAAACGACAGGCGGACCACTTCGAGCCCGCGTTCCTCGATGCATTTATCTGCGCTCGCTGCTGCCTCGAACTGCGCGTCGTTCCACAGACCGTGGCGCTCGACGAAGCTGCGCGCCTTTCTTTCTTCCGAGGACGACATCGAACCCCCAGCTGCTGAGCCGGCCAACGTTAGTCCATTTATCCGTGCCGTTCGAGCACGGCGAGGTCGCAGCTCAGTGCAGGCTCGCGGCCGTTGCCTGAAGGCTCGCAAGCAGCTCGCTCGATCCCTGCACGGCGAGGCGCTGATGGTAGAAACGCAGGCCAAAAAGGCCCCCCAGCTCCTCCCCGGCTCCGGCCCGGCCTGGGCCACCGTGATTGCATTGCGGCATCACGATCCCGTGCCCGGTATGCCCCGTCGCAATCGCGGGGTCGACGGCAAGAATGCGGCCGTGGCTGGGCGCGATCTCGTTCACCATGCGCGCGAGAAAATCCTTGTCCTCGCCGTACACCGATGCGACCAGCGAGCCACCTCCGCGCGCGATGAGCGCCGCGGCCTCCTGCTCGTCGCGATACGGGACGACGGTCGCGGCCGGACCGAACACCTCGACCTCGTGCACCGCTTGCGCCTTGTCCGTGCTTTTGAGCCTGAGCAATGTCGGTGCAACGAAGGCGGATTTAGTCTTGTCGATGCCGTCGAGCGCGGGGGCCTCGGCGCCGCCGCAGACGATCGCAGCTTCCGAGGCCAAGCGGCGGATCCCGTCGAACGCGGCCGCTTGCTGGGCGCACGTCACCAGCGGCCCCATGCGCGTATCCGCCTGTCGCGGGTCGCCAACCTTGGTCGCCTTGAGCTTTTCGGATAGCGCATCGGCGACTGCGTCCGCCTTCTGCGCCGGCACGAAGATGCGGCGGATCGCGGTGCATTTCTGCCCCGCCTTGACCGTCATCTCGCGGACCACTTCGCGCACGAAGGCATCGAACGCCGCGCCGGCCGGCGAGGCGTCCGGCGCAAGCAGCGCCGCATTGATGCTATCGGCCTCGATGTTCACCGGCACGCTCTTGGCGACCACGTTGGGATGCCCGCGCACGCGCGCGGCCGTGTCAGCCGAACCGGTAAAAGCGATGAGGTCGTCGCTGGTGAGTATCTCCAGGAGCCCGCCCACGCCGCCGCAGAGGAGGCTCAGCGCACCCGCAGGCAAGACGTTCGCGGCGATCACGTCCTTGACCATGGCGTGTGCCAAAAGCGCGGTCGCCGAGGCAGGCTTGGCGAGGACGGGCACACCGGCAAGCAGCGATACCGCGGCCTTTTCCCAAAGCCCCCAGCTCGGGAAATTGAAGGCGTTGATGTGCACGGCGACGCCGCGGCGCGGCACCATCAGATGTATGGCCTGATAATTCTCCGCCTTGGCGAGCCGCACCGGCTTCTCATCGAGCAGCGTGCGCGCGTCCCCTAGCCCGGCCCCGAGCCGGGCGTAATATTTGAGCGTGCCGATGCCGCCGTCGATGTCGATCGCGGCATCCATTTTGGTGTTGCCCGAATTGGCGATGGCGATCGCCTCATAGCGCGCCCGGTTCGCCGTGAGCACGTCGGCGACGGCGCCCACGAGCTTGCCGCGCTCTGCATAGCTCAGGTTTCGTAGCGAGCGCTGACCTTCGCGGCGCGCGAATTCGAGCGCGGACGCAAGATCGAGGCCCTTTGCCGAAACGGTCGCGAGCTCATCGCCCGTCACCGGATCGATGAGGGCGGTTTCGATCCCCTCCCCGCGCAGCCACCGGCCGGATAGATAACTGTCGAGAGCCTCTGGCCTTGCACTCATGACTTCGCTCCCTTGGACGCGCGCCGACTTGCTGTTGCTGCGGCTATCTCCGCACGTTCATTTGCGACGAAAGCTCGGAAGCTGGCTGGACTAGCTCGGCTTCTTCTTATGAGCGTGTGCCTGCTCGGGGTTACTGAGCATATGACCGCAGCCGGCTTTGTTCGCCCAGTACTCCCAGGCGCGCCAGGTTTCCGGCGAATACGGACTGTAACCGCGATTGCGGGCATCGATCTCGCCCTGCCGCAGATAGGTGATTTCGCCGCCCAACTGCTTCGCGCGCAACAGCGCGCGCGCATTGCGCGGCAGATAAACCGACAGCCGCACCACCTCGATGAGCGAGCGCCCAGCCGAGGCAAAGCCGTGACCGCGCATCAATGCGACGTTGTTGCCGGCGAGGCATTTCGCGAGATCGCGGCCCTGCTCCATGTTGGTGACGAGCAGGTTGGTGTCGCCGAACTTGTCGGCAATGTCCCACACCGGCACGTTGGCGCCGATGAAGCTGCCGGAGTGAATCACCGGACGCAGCGGCGTCGCCCGGGCGATTCCAAACGGCAGAATCTCCTCCGCATGCGCGTGGACCACCGACTGAACGTCGGGGCGCGCCTCGTAGATGGCGGCGTGAATGAACCGCTCGAGATAGAGCGCACGCTTCTCCTCACGCACCGGCTCCCCATCGAGGCCCAACTCGACGATGTCGTCGCGCTCGACCAGTTCGGGTGCGAGCGAGCGGGCGATGAAAAAATGCCGCGGATTGTCGGGGCTGCGCACGCTGATATGGCCGTAAGCGTCCACCACGTCCTCTTGCGCGAGGATGCGGTTGGCGACGACGAGATCCTGAATGATGGTGTCGAGACTGCCCATGGTTTGCTGACCCCGCATATTAGGTGAAGTGGAATCACCGCGAGCAGCGAACTCGGTGTTGCCCTCCCCCTCTGTGGGGGCGGGGAGCACACCGAGTGCGCGGCACACCAAGAAAATACTCCAACATCCGCACCCGAGGATCTCGCCTCTAGTAGGTTGGAACGAAGAGATCATCCACCGGAACCGGCGCGCCGATCAACGACTGGTCGACGAGATAGGTGGCGAAGGCTTCCAGCGTCGGCCGGTTGGGCTCGATGCCGTAGGGCCATGGGTCGCCGTCGAAGAGCTCGTAAATCTCGTCGATGTCGCGCATCAGGAATGGCGTCATGTAGCGCAGCGCGCGCAAGTTGAACATTTTCTCGAGCGCGATCTTCTTGGATTCGCAAAATGCGTTGTAGAGGCTCGTCGCGATGTAGGGATATCTCTCGTAGAGCTGCTTGCGGATGGCGATGAGATGCATGATCGGATAGATCTTCGTGCGCTTGTAGAACGCCTTTTCCAGTTCCATGTAATTGGGAAACAGCCGCACGACGTCGGAATTGGTGCGGATGGCCGCGGGCAGGCTCGTGCCGAGCGTCGCATCCACCGCGCGCTCCTCGAGGAGATCGCTCATCGATTTGTTCGACGTGTTTTGCTCGATTGGCAGCGGCTTGAGCAGCGGCAGCACGGTCGCACTGCCATGCGTGCCGCCGGTGTTCATCGCGCCCTGGACCCATTGGATTTTCCGGAGATCGACGCCGTATTCGTGCTGCAAGAGGCCATTGATGTAGATGGCCGCGGTCATGGTCAGCAGCGGCACGCCCACGCGTTTGCCCTCGAGGTCCTTGGGCGTCTTGATGCCCGCCTTGCGGTGCACAGCGATGAAGCCATGACGGAACGCGCGCGACGGAAACACCGGAATGGCGACGAAGGGGCACTGCTTGTTGGCAAACCGCTGAACGAACTCCGAGCTCGAAAACTCGGCGACGTCAAATTCCTCCCCGCCCGCCATGCGGTCGAAGATCGGTCGCGGCTGATCGATGGCAATGAAATTGAGGTCGATGCCTTCGACCCTGACCTCACCGGTATAGAGCGGCTGCATGCGGTCGTAGAGCCCGCACGCGAATGAAAGCTGCAACTTGGCCATGTTGCCGTCCCCGGTGCCCTTGGGCGAGACTTGAGCCTTAGCACGCGCGCTCGCCGGCCGAAAACCCCGCTTGGCAGAGTGCTGGGCGTACCGCGGCAAGCGCCCAGAGAAAACGCAATCGACCCTCGAACCGCATCACGGCGTTCGAAGCAGCGTCTCTTGCACCGAGTTGATCGAAGGCTGGCAGCGCCGCACACTTGACGCGCAGAGAGTGACGGCCCAGCCTGGATAGGAAAAAGTGAATGCTCGAGGTCACCCATGAATAAGCCGGTCACAGATATCCCGCACCCCAAGATGCTGCTCGACCCCTACGGCACGTGGGCGGCCCAGGAAGGCGTGCCGGTCACCGAGGATTTCGGGGTCGATTTGCTCGGCGTTGCGACCGCGCCGTGGCCCCGCTTCGGGGTCGATGGCGGCATCGTCCACCTGAAGGGACGCGGCGACTTCGTCTCGATCTTCGTCCTCGATCTTGCCGCCGGCGCGAAGTCGGCGCCGCAGAAGCACCTGTTCGAGGAGGTCATCTACGTCTTGTCCGGGCATGGCAACACCACCGTCGAAACGAGCGACGGACGCAAGCACAGCTTTGAATGGGGTCCCAAGAGCCTGTTCGCGCTGCCGCTCAACGCTCGCTATCAACACTTCAATTCCAGCGGACGCGAACGGGCGCGACTCGCCTCCACCAACAATCTCGCGCTCATGGTCAACCTGTTCCACAACGAATCGTTTGTATTCGACAACGAGTACGCGTTTCCGGAACGACAGGGTGTGGCCAAATATTTCAGCGGGGAAGGCGAGTTCATTCCGGTGCGCCCGGGCCGCAACATGTGGGAGACCAATTTCGTTCCCGACCTCGCCGGCTTCGAGCTCAAGGCTTGGGACGGACGCGGCGCCGGCGGGTCGAATATGATGTTCATCCTCGCCGAGGGCACCATGCATGCCCACACCTCGCAGATGCCGGTCGGCACCTATAAAAAGGCGCATCGCCACGGACCCGACTTTCACGTCTTCGCCGTCACCGGACACGGCTTCTCGCTGCTGTGGTACGAGGGCCAAAAAGACTTCGTACGGATTGATTGGAAGCATGGATGGGTGTTCGCGCCGCCGGACCAGATGTTCCACCAGCACTTCAACACCGCCCCTGATCCCGCGCGCTATCTCGCCGTGGCCTTCGGCAGCCTGCGCTATCCGTTCACCGCCGACAAACGTCGGGTGTTCATGGGCATGGACGTGAGCGTAAAGGACGGCGGCTGTCAGATCGAATATGAGCACCAGGACCCGCGCATCCACGAGATCTATCTTGAGGAGCTCGCCAGGCACGGTGTGCCATCCGGCATGGGCAAGTTCATCGACGAACGGCCTTACGCCAAAGCTTCGGCTTAGCGGCGACGCACAAATCGATGCACGATCTCGAATTCGAGCATCTTCACGTCAGCCCCGACGATGCCGCTGTCAACGAGGTGGCCTGGGCCGCCGATAACGTCGAGCTGACGACGGTCGGGATCGATATCGGATCCTCGACATTGCACCTGATGTTCGCTCGCGTGCATCTGCAGCGGCTTTCCAGCGCGCTGTCGAGCCGTTTCGTGGTCGTCGAGCGAAAAATCCTCTGGCAATCGCCGATCCTGCTGACACCCTACCGGAGCGACTACACCATCGACGTCGACGATCTCGGCGGCTTCATCGGCGGCTGCTATGCCTATGCCGGTCTCGAGCCTGAGACGGTCGACAGCGGCGCCGTCATTTTGACCGGCGAGGCGCTCAAGCGGCGCAACGCGCGTGCCATCGCCGACCTGTTTTCCGAGGAAGCCGGGAAATTCGTCTGCGCCTCGGCCGGGCATCACATGGAATGCCAGATGGCGGCGCATGGATCGGGCGCTGTCGCGCTTTCGCGCGGGCATAGCGCGACACTGCTCAACGTGGATATCGGCGGCGGCACGACCAAACTCGCCCTGATCGAGAGCGGCCGCATCCTTGCCACTTGCGCCATTGCCGTAGGCGGCCGGCTGATCGTCGCAGATGATGCTGGGCGCCTCGCGCGCATCGAGCAACCGGCGCGGCAAATCGCGAAGGCCCTCGACATCGAGCTCACCCTCGGCGCAACGCTCGCGCCGGCGGATCGCCGGCGCATCGCCACACGCATGGCCCGCATGGTCATGGGCCTCATGGATCTGCGCCAGCCCGGTGAACTCGCCCGCTCGCTGCTGGTCACCGAGACCTGGCCGGCCGGTCTTGCCAACAAGCGCGTCGACGCCATCACCTTTTCCGGCGGGGTGAGCGAATACCTCTACAAACGGGAGACGCGCGGTTTCGGCGATCTCGGGGAGGAGCTGGCCGAGGAGCTGCGCCACGTGCTGGCGCATCGGCACGATCTTCCTCCCGTGTGGGACCCGGGCCAAGGCATCCGCGCAACCGTGATCGGCGCGGCGCAGTTCTCCGTCCAGATCAGCGGCAACACCATCCTCATCGCCGATCCCGGCAAATTGCCGCTGCAGAACCTGCCGGTCGTGACCTGCGACCTCGCTCTGCACGGCGAGGTCGCTGCCGACGCCGTCGCTGCGGGCGTGCGCGGCGCGCTGGCGCGCGCCGACTTCGAGGAAGGCGAAAGCCCTGTCGCGCTTTCGTTCCCGTGGCAGGGCGATCCCTCGCATGAACGGCTGCACGCGGTGGCGAGCGGCATTTGCGCGGCACTGCCGCGGACGCTCAACGAGAATATGCCGCTGGTGCTGCTGATCGACGGCGATGTCGGCAAGAGTCTCGGCCGCATCATTCTGCACGAGGTCGCGCCTACGGCCGAGGTGATCGCGATCGATGCCGTGCAGCTCAAGGAATTCGACTATGTCGACATCGGGAGCGTCATCGAGCCCACCAACGTGGTCCCGATCATCATCAAGTCGCTGCTATTCAAGTAAGCCCGACACGCGGCAGCCGCATCAACCAGACGAACAGAGGGAAGCCCTATGCCTGCCAAAAAATCTGCCAAAAAAACACCGCCGCCACGGCTCCCCATTCTGAGCGAGGACCAACTGGCGCCCGCCCAGCGCGCGCTGCTCCAATCGATTCGCTCCGGTCCGCGCGGCAGCACCACTACAATCCGCGGCCCATTCGCAGTGTTTCTGCACGCGCCCGCTTTTGGCGAGCTCGCACAGCGACTCGGCGGCCATTGCCGTTTCAATACCGGGGTGCCGCCACGGCTCTCCGAATTCGCGATTCTGGTCACGGCAAGGCTCTGGCGCGCGCAATACGAATGGTTCGCCCATGTGCCACAAGCCGAGCGCGCTGGCGTCAAGCCGGAGACTATTCGCGACCTGCACAGGGGGCGCGTGCCAAAAGCCGCCCCGAAAGACGAGCGCACGATCTACGATTTCGTCCAGGAGCTCTACAGGACGCGGCGCGTCAGCGATAAGACGTTCGCCCGCGTGCGCGCCCTCCTCGGCGATGCCGCCACCGTCGAGCTCGTCGGTATCCTTGGCTATTACGTGCTCATATCGATGATACTTAACGTTTTCCGCATGTCGCCCCCGCCGGGCGAGGCGCTTCCCTTCGCCGAGACCTAGCAGGCGGCGGCACGTTCTTTGCTATATTCACTGTGACGATACCCGCATCTCAGGAGGGGTCAGCATGAAGCGAGGGTCAATTGTATTCGCGGTCGCCGGCCTGATCATCGGCGGCGCTTGGTTTGTCGGGGCAAGCGCCATCCGCGCGCAGCAACCAGCGCAGCAACCGGCACCGGCGCCCACTCAGGCGGTGCCGCCGATCGGTCCGCCCGATCCTAATCTGCGCACGGTCCCGCTGCCGAGCGGCAAAAAGGTCCATCTGCTGCCCGCAACGCTCGAGACCACGCAATGGGGCTGGTTCGACAATGCCCAGCCGCCGGTGCTGCGGGTCAATTCCGGCGATACCGTCGTCATGGAAACGATGATGCACAGCCACAACCAGATCGTTCCCGGCACGACGATCGATCAGATCAAGAAGCTGCGGACCGACAATCCCGGACGCGGGCCGCATACGGTCACTGGCCCGATCTACATCGAGGGCGCCGAACCCGGCGACGTACTCAAGGTCACGATAAACAAAATCGCGCCGCGCGCCTATGCGGCGAACTTCAATGTCCCCGGCATGTTCGGCGAATTTCCGAAGGAATACCAGGACGGGCAAGTGAAGTACCTGTACCTCGACTGGGACAGAAAGATCGCCGAATTTCTGCCTGGCATCGAGATCCCGCTCAAGCCATTCCCTGGCACGCTAGGGGTAGCGCGCAAGGAACCCGGACGGTACAGCACCGTGCCGCCGGGAGAATACGCCGGCAATATCGATATCCGAGACTTCTCCGAGGGCACCACGCTCTACGTGCCCGTGCACGTGCGCGGCGCACTATTATGGTCTGGCGATTCCCATGCCGCGCAGGGCAATGGCGAAGTCAACCTCACGGCAGTCGAAACCGCCTACAAGGAACTCAACCTCACGCTCGAGGTGGTCAAAGGCAAGCCGCTCGATTTCCCGCGCATCGAGACCAAAACGTCGTGGATCACCATGGGTTTTGATCAGGATCTGAACAAGGCGTGGGATCAGGCCAAGGCGCAAACGCTCAAATTCCTCTCCGAGCAGCGCAATATTTCGGCCGATCAGGCGGCAAGACTGATGCCGACTGTATCCGATTGCCGCGTGTCGCAGGTCGTCAACGTCAAGAAAGGCATTCACTGCCTCAATCCCAAGGACCGCTCGGCCCGTGAGGATATGGAACGCCCCACCAAGGAAACGGCGAAATACTATGTTTCGCGCGCGAAGGATGCGGATCTGAACAAAGCCATGGATACGGCCTCGATGGGCATGATCAAATGGCTGGAGAGCGAAAAGAAGATCGCGCGCCTCGACGCCTATGGACTGGCCAGCGTCGCGATGGATTGCCGGGTTGGCGCCATCTCGGAGGGCGAGAAGAACGTGCACTGCCTGCTCCCCAAGAGCATCTTCGTTGCGAAACGGTGACGGCCGAGGCAGCTGCAATCGCGAAACATAGAGCGCGCGGGCGCTGCAGTCCGCGCGTTGCACTCCTCTTCTTATCCGTTCTCGGCCTGCCGCTCATTGGCGCAAGCGCATCGGCAGCAGCCATGCGCGTGCTCGCCGCCACCAGCGATCTCGCGAGCCTTGCACAGGCCGTAACCGGCGATCTCGCACAGGTCGAGACGATCATTCCGCCAGCCGCCGATCCGGAAGCTTTCGAGCCGCGGCCTTCCGACCTCGCGAAGCTCAAGGGCGCTTCAATCGTGATCCGCGTCGGGCTCGGCTACGATCACTGGCTCGATAAACTCCTGTCGATGCAAGGCGATGCCGCGGTCAACCGCGGGGGCGCGGGGTATGTCGACGCCTCAGCCGGTATCCCCCTGCTCGAAGTCAAAGGATCGCGCCTGGACCCCGCGAGCCGCGACGGCCATGCGCACGGGCTCGCCAATCCGCACTATTGGCTCGACCCTGCCAGTGCAGAGATCATCAGCGGCGGAATTGCAGAGGCCATCATTCGCGTCGCCCCGGAAACGTCCGCGAAGATCATCGCCAACCGCGAAGGGTTTCTCTCGCGGCTTAAGACGAGTCTCGCCGGATGGGAAGCCAAGCTCGGACCTTATCGCGCCGCGCGCCTCATCGCCTATCACAACACCTGGCCCTATTTTGCCCGCCGCTTCCGGCTCAACGTCGTCGATGTGATCGAGGTCAAGGAAGGGGTCGCGCCGAGCCCGGCGCGGCTTGCGAAGCTCGCCGCGATCATGCGGGAGCAGGGCATACGCGTTATCGTGCACGAGCCGTTCGAGCCGGAGGAGGCCTCGCAGTTGCTGGCGCGGCGGACCGGTGCGGCGGTGGTCAAGCTCGCGCCATCGGTGGCGAGTCTGCCCGCGGCGACCGACTACCTCGCGCTTTTCGATTACAACGTGAGCACGTTGGCGCAGGCGCTCTCGGCTGCACCAAAGTGAGCGAGCATGCTTGAGGACGTCCTTGCATTCGCGGCGCTGCCCCTGGCAGCGGCCGTCGTCTTCACCGGCATTCACACGTGGTTCGGTCTGCAGGTGCTGCGGCGCAACGTCGTGTTCGCCGACCTTGCATTGGCACAGATATCGGCCCTGGGAGCGACGGTGGCCGTGGTCGCGGAGCATCCGCTCCAGAGCGCCGCCGCATACGCCTATACGCTCATTTTCACCGCGGTCGGCGCGCTGTTGCTCACCGCCAGCCGCGGGATGGCGCGCAGCGTGCGGCAGGAGGCGTTCATCGGCGTGCTTTATGTGTTCGCCACCGCCGCCACCGTGCTCGTCGTCGACCGCTCGCCCCAGGGCGCCGAGCACGTCAAGAAAATGCTGGTGGGCGGCATTCTCTCGGTGACCGCGGACGAACTTATGAAGTTCGTCGCGCTCTACAGCATCATCGGCATCCTTCATTGGCTATTGCGGCGACCTCTGCTGGCCGCCGCAGAGAATGACGAGGGGCGCAAAGACATCGCCCGATTCCTGTTTTGGGACCTCGTCTTTTATCTGTCGTTCGGGCTGGTCGTGACCTCCTCCGTCGCTACGGCCGGCGTCCTGCTCGTGTTCTGCTTCCTCATCGTCCCAGCCCTCATCGGCAACCTGTTTTCGCCGCACATCGGTGTGGCCCTGGCGATCGGTTGGGTCGCCGGCAGCGCTGCAAGCGCGGCCGGAATATTCGGCTCTTTTCTGCTCGACGCCCCGACCGGTGCGGTGACCGTCGTGGCGTTCGCCGCGGCTCTGGTGATCGCCGGCGCAATACGGGCCCTCATCACGGCTCCCGCGCCGGAGCGCAGCCGCAATCGAAGATTCGGACTGCACGTGGGCGGGCTCATCCTCTGCCTCCTGCTCGCCCTGTCCGGCGCTTGGGTTGTCATCGCCCCGGCCGGCGATCATCCGGTCCTGGCGGCGATCGAGCTGGCAACGGGGCTCGGACCGGATCGATTCATGACGGCGAGCGAGCGCGCAGCCTATGTCGAAGCCGCGCTGACCGAGCGCCGGCACAAGGCCGAGATCGACCGGCTCTACGACCGCGAACGGCAGTCGCGCTGGGACGGCGACGAGCTTACAGCAGACGAGATTCGCCGCATGGGTTCGATGCAACAGACCTTGACTGAAATGGGCCGCGGGGAGCGTTTCGTCATTGATTACCTGCGCACGCGCGGGCGCGAACGCGAACGCTGGTACATCGGCCTGCCGCTCGCGGCCGTGGGCGGAATCGGCGCCGCCGCCATCGCTCGCAAGGGGCGCCGTGCGACGGGCTGATGCACGATCGGGCCTGTAACTCGGTGGGGCCGCTGCGGCCCGAGGCCTGGCCGTCCGAGCCATCACCGCCGCCGCCCAGCGAAAAATCAGGCGGAGGCCGGATAGCGGCGGCCGAACTGGCTCTGGCGCAAGAGCGACTTGAGAACGTCGGCACACCCCACCGGCGCGAAACCGCGTGTGCGATTTGTCTCGGCGATGAGGAACATGATGCGCTGCTGGTCGACCAGGCGGCGGTAGAGCTCTGCCAACGGCAAGAATGGATCGTAATCGGGCGTGGTGCCGCCACCGACACCGGTGATCTCGACCACGGAAAAATTCTCTGCCCGCATCAAATCGTCGGTCGACGCGAAGCGCAGGTGGAAACGCCCGTAATGGAATTCGCGCATGCTGTGCGCAATGGCGTCGATCCGCGCCTCGAGCTCCGGCGTGATATGCCGCCAGGCATCGCGCCAATGCGCATCCACGCGGAACGTGAGCGAGAGGATCCGGCCGCTTTGAGCGCCGGGCAGCCGCGCATAGAGCACCGCGGCTTCACCGGCGTAGGGCACGAAACGCTGGAGAACCAGCCTCTGGCCGGAAGGGAAATGCCGCAGGTATTCGCGCAGCGCCGTAACGTCGTCGAGTCGGCATGCGCCGTGGCGGCCGATGTCTGGCTTGGCGACCAGCGGAAATGCCAAGCCAGCGCCGCACACCAATTGCCGGGCGCGCTCGAGGTCGGCGAAGAGCGTGCGACGGCCGGCGCTACGGATCACTACCACCGACTGCGCAACATGCTGCTGCTCGGGTCCTGTCACATCGAGCAAATAGGCGCTCTTCGATTCGCCCCAGATTGCCCCTCGCGAGTGGCGCGGATTGGCGATGATGGGCAAGGTCAAAGAGCGGTACTTCGCCGCAAAACTGATCCAGCTCGCGATCAAGGGCAGATAGAACAGGCCCAGCGGAACACGATTGGTCGCAGCCGCCTTGCGGGGGTCGCGGCAAGCGAGTTTCGCCGGCCGCACGCCCGCATCCTCATGGAACTTGAACACCTGTCGACGCAGGAACCCGATCGCCAACACCACGCAAACTAGGAATGGCCACGTCCACCAACCCACGCGGCTGTCGAGCGTGTCGCCGAAGAAGACGGCAATGCAGAGCATGAGTGGCAGATAAAGCGCGGAAACGATCAAGCTCGCCATGGTGAAGCGGACGAGCGGCACGCGTGCCCAACCGCAGGCAACAAAGGGCACGAACACGACGCCAGGCACCACGCGGCAGAGCGCGACGATCGCGAACAGATTGCGCTTGAGCGTGACGGCAAAATTGCGGACGCGGTCATCGACCGCAAGGCGCCTGAGCCAGGGCAGGCGCCTCGCGGCGGCGCCAATTCCGTACAGGGCAAAGTCGCTCGCCACCATGCCCGCGTAGATGCACAGCGCGACGAGCCCCACAGGCATGATGTCGTTCACGACGACATATGCGCCGAGAATGACCGCGAGGTCCTCGTGCGCGAACGGCAGAAACAGGAGTGAAAAAAATTGCGCGAGCCACGAATAATCGTGCGCGGAAAGGCGCAGCAAAGCTGGCAGAACCTCGCCCATTTCCCCGCTCAGGCACTTTCTCCCTGCCGGCGTGAGGCGCCGGGATTATTGCGGCCGCACCGCTGGTTGACGGCATTTTTATTTGGCCCGTCGCTACATCCCTCTGCAAACCAGGAGATAATCGCGCTGGGCCAGCCGGGCCCATAAAGTTTCTGTAAATTTAAACCAGGGCAGCGCAGCCGACAAGGAATCTTGCGCTTGGCCCCCGGACTTTTTCTTCGCCCGGCGAGCCGACGGCGCGGCAGAAGCCGGCGCCAAGGAGCAAGGCTTTGCCGCAAATGTGATTTCGGTTTGGCTTGAAATCCCGAGCCAGCGCCGATAAGGCCGAGAAAACCTCGATAGACCGGAATCGGACCCGTGGCGGCTCAGCGCTCCAAAGCGACGGACGATGACCATCGGGTCGTGCCATTTCGACCCCCCGATGTCGGCGCAAGTGGCCGCGCCCCCCGCCGCGTGCAGCCGCCCGATCCGCCGAACGAAGCGCTCTCGAAATACGAAGGCGGGGAAGAGCGAGAGGACACTTATCGGCACCGCATGATGGTCAACCTTGCGGCCTTGGCTTTCACGGTTGTCCTGGCGCTCGCGGGCGTGTGGCTGGCGATGCAAATCGCCGATATGCGCAAGAACCAGGACTGCCTTCTGTCCGGCCGACGCAACTGCGCGCCGATCGACGTGCACGCGCTCGAACGTTAAGCGCCCGCTCTATCGGCCGGCATCGATCGTGACCTGTGCGACCCCGGAGAATCCCAAACTCCGCGCCGCCGCCGGCGACACGTCGATAATTCGACCGCGCACAAAAGGACCGCGGTCGTTGATGGTCACTACCACGCTGCGCCCATTGCTCTTGTTGGTGATCGTCACCTTGCTGCCGAACGGCAGCGTGCGGTGAGCGGCGGTGAGCGCCTCACGATTGAGTTTTCCGCCGTTTGCGGTCGCGCTTCCGCTTTCGTGGGAATAGACCGACGCGATGCCGGCCTGGTCTGCTACGGATGATGTGACACTGGTAGGAGAAAACGCGCAGCCTAAGATCAACGCAATACACAGCATCATTCTACCTTTCATCACGACCTCCTTTCACTACGGCACGACAGCGTTTTGCCGGCCGTTTGAGCGGCCGAACGCCTCGTTTCCAAATGCGGCGGTTAATGGGCAGCGATGCAGTCAACCCCCCGCGATCCTTCCCGCCATAAGTCGCTCACGCGCGCTTTGGTTCCGCACTCGAAGGCTGCGAAAGTTCAATGCTTGCCGTTGCCCGGCAGTGGGGCGGCGCGTATCGTTGCAAGTTGAGAGCGCGGTGCGAGCTCGCGCGGGGAGGATGGAATGAATGACCTGTGGCAGCGCATTGCGCGGGCGGGCGTGAGCGCCATTGGCGTGTGGATTCTGACAGGCGCGACAATCGCAGCGGGCGAGGAGTGCAGAAATCGCGGGCAACTCGATACGCTGTATTGCGACGATGACAACGATCTCGTCGCGGACGTGCCGAGCGACCCGAAGAAGCTCAGAGATCCTTCAACGCTGGTTTTTGCATACACGCCCGTCGAGGATCCCGCCGTCTATCAAAACGTGTTCAAGCCGTTCACCGACTTTCTCGCGCAGTGCACCGGTAAGCGCGTAGTCTATTACCCAGTGCAGTCGAACTCGGCCGAGATCGAAGCCATGCGCTCGGGCCGCCTGCACGTCGCCGGCTTCTCGACCGGCCCGACCGGCTTCGCCGTCAACATGGCCGGCGCGGTGCCGTTCGCTGCCAAGGGCAGCGAGAAAGGACCGCACGGCTATCACCTCATCTCGATTGTGAGAAAGGACAGCCCTTACCAGAGACTCTCCGATCTCAAGGGCAAGCGCGTCGCCCACACATCGCCGTCATCGAATTCAGGCAATCTCGCACCGCTCGTGCTTTATCCCCCAGAAGGGCTCAAGCCGAACGAGGATTACAAGCCATTGATGTCGGGCGGCCACGATAAGTCGGCGCTCGGGGTTGCCTCGGGCGACTACGACATGGCGGGGGTTGCCTCCGACGTGTTCGAGCGAATGCTGGCGCGGGGAACGCTCAAGGCCGACGACTTCCGTATCATCTTCACGAGCCCGCTTTTCCCGACCTCGTCCTTCGCCCATGCGCACGACCTCCAGCCGGACCTCGCCAAGAAGATCCGCGGCTGTTTCTTCGCCTTCGACTTCCCGCCATCCATGCGCAAGGAATTCAACGGCGACGACCGCTTCGTTCCAATCACCTACAAGGACACCTGGAAGGTGGTGCGTGAAATCGCGGAAGCCTCGGGCACGCCGTACAACAAGGCCGCTTACGAGGCGGAGACGAAACGTGAGGCCGAGGCTCTGGCTAAAAAGCAGCAACCGCAGCCAGCGCCGAAACAGTGACCCGCCGCGGCGCGCGCGGCCGACATGGACGCCTCAATCTCACTCAAGCCGGCGGCGGCAGACCTCGACCGCGCGCTCGTGATCCGCAATCTGCGCAAGGAATACCGCGCGGGCCAACCGGTGCTCAAAGACGTTTCGCTCACCGTCGAAGCGCGCGGCATGACCGCGATCATTGGTCCCTCCGGCACCGGCAAGTCGACCCTGATCCGCTGCATCAATCGGCTGGTCGATCCGACATCCGGCGAAATCATCTTTCGCGGGCAGGATCTGGCACGCCTCGGCGGCCGCGAACTGCGCACCGCGCGCCGTCGCATGGGCATGGTCTTCCAGGAATACAATCTGGTGGAGCGGCTCTCAGTGATCGAGAATGTGCTGTGCGGGAGGCTCGGCTACGTGCCGGTGTGGCGCGCGTGGCTGCGCAGGTTTCCCGCCCAGGACATCGACCGCGCCTTCCATCTCCTGGACGCGGTCGGGCTCGGCGAGCTTGCCACACAACGCGCTGACCAACTCTCCGGTGGGCAGCGCCAGCGCGTCGGCATTGCGCGCGCGCTGATGCAGGAGCCCGACCTCCTGCTGGCCGACGAGCCCACGTCTTCGCTTGATCCAAAGACATCGGTGGAGATTATGGAACTGATCGCCCGTCGCGCCGGCGAGCGAGACATTCCGGTGATCGTCAATATCCACAATGTGGATCTGGCTCGGCGATTCGCCGATCGGATCGTCGGCATGTCGAAGGGCGAGATCGTGTTCGACGGGCCCCCGCGGGCGCTCGAAGACGCGCGCCTGTTGCACATTTACGGTGGCGAGGGCTGGCTCGAGTGACGACACGACGACAGAGCTGGGCAAGACATGACTGATCGTCCCGCCTCCTCCGCCGCCGCCGGGCGCGTCGCCTTCCCGCCGAGTTGGCCAACACGCATCACCGGCATCGCGCTCGCGCTCTACGTTGCCTACGCCTGCTCGATTCTCGACATCAGCCGAGAGCGCCTCATGGCCGGTTTTGCCCACGGGGCTCGCTTCGTTTCGCGAATGCTTCCCCCGAATTTTGCGCCCGATAAGCTCGAGCTCCTCTACGACGGGATGGTCGAAAGCCTGCAGATCGCCATCATCGCGACCGCGGTGGGCGTGCTGATCTCACTCCCGCTCGGGCTTACCGCCGCCCGCAACCTTTCGCCCTTGCCGCTGGCATGGGCGGCACGCGCGCTTATTGCGCTGTTCCGCACTTTTCACCCCGTGATCATCGCCATCCTGTTCGTGAAGGCGGTCGGCTTCGGCGCGCTCGCCGGCGTCCTGGCGCTCATCGTCGCGTCGCTCGGTTTTCTTTCGAAGCTCGTCGCCGAAGCCGCGGAGGAAATGTCCATGCAACAGGTCGAGGCGGTGCGCGCAACGGGCGCGCCATTTCTGTCGCTGGTGACCATGGGCGTGCTGCCGCAGGTGATGGCGCGCTTCATCGGCTTTTCCGCCTACCTGCTCGATTCAAACCTGCGCAATTCCGCATTGGTCGGTCTCGTCGGCGGCGGCGGCATCGGCGCGACGCTGTTCACCGCGTTTCAGCGCTTCGACTATGATTTCGTGCTCACCATCGTGCTCGCGATCATCGCCGTGGTCATGGCGGGCGAGGTCGTTTCCGGCTGGATGCGCAGACTGTTTCAATGATCACCACCACCGCGCCCGTAGATGCCGGTTTGCGCCATTGGCAGCGCTTCACGTTCACCCAGAGGATCATGCGCTCCGCCTTCTATGTCGGAGCGCTGATTGCCCTGATATGGTCGCTGCGAAGCATCGAGATCATTCCCGAGTTCCTCTACGACGCACCGCAACAGACGGTCGACTTATTCGCGCGCATGTGGCCGATCGACTGGGCGTGGTACCCTAAAGTCGTGCACGGGGCGCTGATCGAGACGCTGCACACGGCGACCTTAGGCACAATTCTCACTGTGGCAATGGCGAGCCCTGTCGCGCTCATGGTGGCGCGCAATGTGACCCGCTCGGTCGTTCTCAACAGCATTGGCCGTTTCATCCTGGTCGCCACCCGCTCGGTGCATGCCATGATCTGGGCGCTGTTCTTCGTCGCGGTGTTTGGACCGGGTGCACTTGCTGGAACCATGGCGATCGCCATGCATTCCATCGGCTTCACGGGCAAGTTTCTCTCGGAAGCGATCGAAGAGGCAAAATCCGGCCCGATCGAGGCTCTGATCGCGACCGGAGCTTCGCCGGTCGCCGTGCTGCTCAAAGGCTATTGGCCGCAAGTCAAACCCGCCTTCTTGTCCATCTCGATGTTCCGCTGGGACATCAACGTGCGCGAATCGGCCGTGCTCGGCCTCGTCGGCGGCGGCGGTCTCGGGATGGCGCTCGATACCGCCCTCTCCAATCTCTATTGGGATGAGGCCGGCCTCGTCCTGCTCGTGATCTTCCTCGTGGTCATGGTCGCGGAAGTCGTGACGGCCTGGGCCCGCTCGAGGATCATCTAACGGTTGATGCTACCGCTGATCGTTCTTCGAGGCGCGCAGGACCTCACCAGCGTGAGCGATGTGATCGACCGGAAATCGTCGCTAATGCCTTCAAGCATCGAAACTTTCGCGCCATTGAACTTGTGCTGCCTCTTCGCTATACGGGCAGCCGACCTCTCGCGGGGGAGATGGGCCGCTCCGGGGCGATCTGACCCGCAATCGCAAACACGTCGGCGGCGGTCGCTCGAAACGCGTGACCGATCAGGGATTTACTGATGCCTTCCACTTTTGAGACCGTGGCCAATATCATCTCCGAGACCTGCGACATTCCGCGTGAGACGATCAAGCCCGAAAGCCACGCCATCAATGATCTCGGCATCGACAGCCTCGATTTTCTCGACATCGCATTCGCCATTGACAAGGCGTTCGGCATCAAAATGCCGCTCGAGCAGTGGACGCAAGAAGTCAACGATGGGAAGGCGACGACCGATCAATATTTTCAACTGAACAACCTCTGCAGCCGCATCGACGAACTTGTCGCTGCCAAGGGCGCCTGAGGCGCTCGCATGCGCCTCGAGTATTTTCAGCTTATCGACCGCATCGTCGATCTCGATCTTGCCCAGCACACCATATGCGCCGAGGCGCGCGTTCCGAGCGCGTCCACGATCTTCGAAGGGCACTTTCCCGGCTATCCGCTGATGCCGGGCGTGCTACTTATCGAGGCGATGGCGCAGACCTCGGGCTGGCTCGTCATCGCCGTGACCAGGTTCTCGCGCATGCCGTTCTTCGCCGCGCTCAAGGAGGCGAAACTGCGCTCCTTCGTCCATCCCGGGCAAAGCCTCTCGCTCTCGGCTAAGTTGCTGCACGAAGGCTCGGGTTACGCCGTCACCAGAGCGGACATCCGTTGCGACGGCAAGCTCGCGTGCAACGCCGAGATCACGTTCCGGTTGGTTGAATTTCCCAACCCCGAGTTCCGCGCCAGCATGGAGAAGATGGCCGCGATCCTCGAGTTCCCCATCGGGGCCCTCGCTCATGGCTGATGCGCCACGCGAGGTTTGGATCACCGGCATCGGCATCGTATCTTGCCTCGGCGAAGGCGCCGAGACGCATTGGCAAGGCCTGATGCAGCGACGAGTCAAGATCGACGCCGAACGCTTCGCACCATATCTCGTTCACCCGCTCGCTCCCCTCGACCTCGACAAGCAGATCCCGAAAAAGGGTGATCAGCGCCAAATGGAGCCGTGGCAGCGCATCGGCACCTATGCCGCTGGGCTTGCGCTGGCAGACGCCGGTGTCAAAGGCAATAGCGAGCTGCTCGCGCGCATGGACATGATCGTCGCCGCCGGTGGCGGCGAGCGCGACGTTGCGGTCGACGCTGCGATCCTGAGCAACAAGCGCAAATCCGCCAATCCGGACGCCTTTCTCAACGAACGGCTCATGAGCGACCTGCGGCCGACGCTGTTCCTGGCGCAACTCTCCAATCTGCTCGCCGGCAACATCTCCATTGTCCACGGCGTGACCGGCTCCTCACGCACTTTCATGGGCGAGGAGGCCGCAGGCGTCGACGCGGTGCGCATCGCGCTCGCTCGCGTAACAGCCGGACAGAGCGAGTTGGCCCTGGTGGGCGGATCGCATAACGGCGAGCGCGAGGACTTGCTGCTGCTCTACGACGCGGGCGGACATATGTTGCGCGAGCGCTTCGAGCCGGTCTGGGACCGTCGAGAGGGCATGGTGCTCGGCTCGCTCGGGGCATTCCTCGTTCTGGAGTCGCGCGGGCATGCGCAGGCGCGCAACGCCAAGCCGCTGGGACGGCTCGCGCGGGTGCTCTCAGAGCGGTGCCCGCGGCCGGCCGGCGCAATCACGGCTGCACTGGGGCGGATGTGGCGAAGCCTCGTCCCGCAGGGGCCGCCCGCAGGTATTGCGGTAATCTCCGGCGCAACGGGTGCGCAGCCGGCGACGAACGAGGAGCGCGCATGGCTCGAGACGCTACCTCGCGTACCGGTACGGGCAACAGGCAGCGTGCTCGGACACGGGTTCGAGCCGCAATTCGCCACGAACATTGCGCTTGCCACGCTCGCACTCGGTCGCGAAAAGTTGTTCCCGCCGATGGGCTCCTCGGGGGTCGAACGGGAGTATGAAGGCCCGCTCGATCGCGTCGCAGTAACCGCCGTCGGTCACTGGCGCGGCGAGGCCATGGCACTGGTCGAGGCGGTCAGCTGAGGAGGCTTGCATGGCATCTGGCAAGAACGGGCAACCGGTCGTGGTGGTCACCGGCATGGGTGTGATCACCTCGCTGGGTGCGGGCAAGGGCGACAACTGGGCCAAGCTCACTGCCGGGGAGTCGGGCATCCACCGCATCACCCGCTTTGCCAATGAAGGCCTCAAGACGACGATTGCGGGCACTGTAGACTTCATCTCGGTCGAACCATTCTGCTCGACCGAGCTCGGCGAGCGCATGGCGGCCCTGGTCGCCGAGGAGGCGATTGACCAGGCAGGCGTCGGAACAAAGGGCGACTTTCCAGGTCCGCTGTTTCTCGCGGTCGCCCCGGTCGAGATCGAGTGGCCGCACCGCGATGCACTGGCGGCCGGCTCCGGCGCCAACGATGCGGTCGGGTACGATGATCTTTTGCGAGCGAGCGCCTCGGGCCGATTTCGTGCCATTCACGAACGCTGCCTGTTCGCTTCGGTGGCCGAGCACCTCGCCGAGCGCTTCGGGACCAAAGGCTCGCCGATTTCGGTGTCGACCGCTTGTGCCTCGGGAGCGAGCGCGATTCAGCTCGGTATCGAGGCGATCCGTCGCGGCGAGGCCGACGCCGCGCTCTGCATCGGAACCGACGGCTCCGTGAATGCAGAATCGCTGATCCGCTTCTCGCTCCTGTCGGCGCTCTCGACCGCCAACGACCCACCGCAAGCGGCCGCAAAGCCCTTCTCCAAGAACCGCGACGGCTTTGTCATGGCGGAAGGAGCCGCAGCACTGGTGCTGGAGAGCTACGCAGCCGCCACCGCACGTGGGGCAAAAATCCTCGGCGTATTGGCGGGCTGCGGCGAGATGGCGGACTCTTTCCACCGCACCCGCTCGAGCCCCGACGGCAAAGCCATCATCGGCTGCATCCGCAACGCCATTGAGGATGCTGGTCTCGCGCCCGACGACATCGACTACATCAACCCGCATGGCACCGGCACGCCTGAAAATGACAAGATGGAATATCTCGGCATCGCATCGGTGTTCGGTGATCGGGCGCGATCAATTCCGGTTTCCTCGAATAAATCAATGATTGGGCACACCTTGTCGGCGGCTGGCACAGTCGAGGCCGTGTTCACCCTCCTGACTTTGGAGCACCAACGCTTGCCGCCGACGATCAACTACAACGTCCCCGATCCGGCCGTCCCCCTCGACGTCGTGCCGAAAACGGCCCGCGATGCGAGGGTCCGGCACGCGCTGTCGAACTCATTCGGCTTCGGCGGCCAAAACGTCTCGTTGGTCATGAGCCGCGAGCCCGCGTGACGCATGCGGGCACTTACGCTGGTCGCCGACCGCAAGGTTGAGCTTGCCGACGTTCCCGCGCCCGCAGCACCATCGGGGGACGAGGTACAGATCAGGATCAGGGCAGTCTCCCTCAACCACCTCGACCTCTGGGGCTACCGCGGCATGGCTTTTGCGAAGCGCAAGATGCCGATTGTGGTCGGCGTCGAGGCCGCCGGCGAGATTGCGGCCGTTGGCGATGATACGGCCGACTTGAACCCCGGCGATCACGTTGTCATGTACGGCGCTTTGACCTGCGGCACCTGCAAAGCCTGCCGCGAAGGGCGCGATAATCTGTGCGAAAACGTCGACGGCGTCATGGGCTTCCATATCGACGGATTCGCCCGCGATCTGGTCAATATGCCTGCGCGTTTGGTGATCCCGGTTCCGAGCGGCGTCGCTCTGCGCGACGCCGCCTGCGCGCCGATTGCCTTTGCAACCGTGCAGCACATGCTGTTCGATAATGCTAGGCTTGAGCCGGGTGAGAGCGTGCTCGTGCATGCCGGCGGTTCCGGCATCGGCTCGGTCGCCATCAAGATGGCAAAGGCGATCGGGTGCACCGTCATCACCACAGTCGGCGACGATGCCAAGGTGCAGAAGGCCAAGGCGCTGGGCGCCGATCATGTCATCAACTACCGCACAGATCGCTTCGAGGGCGTCGTGCGCAAGATCACAGCCAAGAAAGGGGTCGACGTGGTCTTCGAGCACGTGGGCGCGGACACCTTCAATGGCTCACTCCTTTGCCTGAAGCGCGGCGGACGCCTGGTCACATGCGGCTCGACCTCCGGACCGTCGACGACGCTCAACCTGATGCAGCTTTTCCAGCAGCAATATCGCATTATTGGCTCGTTCGGCGCCTCCATGCGTAACATCCGCGAGAGTCTCGCCAAGATGGCAAAAGGTCTGTTGCCGGTGATCGATACCGAGATTGCGCTCGCCGACTTCGAGCGCGGACTGGCGCGCATGGAAAGTCGTCAGGTGTTCGGAAAGATTGTCGTCGCCTTTTGACGAGCCGCCCCCCCCTCGAGAATGCTTGCCCATCGGGTGCAAAGTCAGCTGAAGGCCAGCCTCGACGCTGCGCTTGGATCGTTGGCAGTAGTTATGCTGCGGGCGATCCGCACAACGAACCGCAAGCACATGGCCGATTTTGCCGGTCGGTTCATGCGGGGACTCGGCCCGAAGCTCAAGGAACACCGGATCGGCCGAGCCAACCTCGCCGCCGCCTTTCCGGAAAAATCCGCAGATGATATCGAAGGGATCCTGCGCGGCGTTTGGGACAACCTTGGACGCGTTGCGGCCGAATTCGCCCACATCGACCGGCTTCGAATGTTCGATCCCGACCCGCGCGACGAGGGCGACATCATCTATACGAAAGAGGTCGATGCGCGCTTCCGACGGCTGCGGTGCGACGGCAGGCCCGCTTTGGTGTTTGCGGCGCATCTTGCCAACTGGGAATTGCCGGCGCTGGTTGCGGCCAAGTTTCGGCTCGATGCCACGGTGCTCTATCGCCGTCCCAATATCGGCGCAGTGAGCGATGCAATCATCCAACTGCGGAAAGGCAGCATGGGCAACCTGGTTCCGACGGGGCTCGACGCGCCGGTGAGACTCGCGCGCGTGCTCGAAACCGGCGGCCACGTCGCCATGCTCGTCGACCAACATTACGTCAATGGCGTAGACGTGACCTTCTTCGGCCGCCGCTGCAAAGCCAATCCGTTCATCGCCCGCCTCGCGCGCCATGTCGAGTGCCCGATTCATGGCACCCGCATCGTCCGCTTGCCCGACCACCATCGCTTTCGCATTGATCTCACCGAAGCCATCGAGCCACCGCGCGACGCTGACGGGAAGATCGACCTCGAGGGCACAATGCAGGCGATCACGTCCGTGGTCGAAGGATGGGTGCGCGAACATCCCGAGCAATGGTTGTGGGTGCACCGGCGCTGGCGCTGAGCAGAATGACGCCATGAGTCGGACTTCGAGCGCCATACGCTCTCACCCGCAAAGCGGGCAGCGGGGCCACGAGTCGCGAGGGAGGCTCTCTGGATTTCCCGCTTTCGCGCCAATGAGCGGAGATTCTACTTCCCGGTCTTGATCCTGGTCCACAGCCGGTTTAGCAGCCGCTGCGTCTTCGGATCGTGCGCGCTGATGGTGTAAAGCCGGCGCATCGTCGCTTCATCCGGATAGATGCCCTTGTCGTCGAGAATCGCCTTGTCGATGAATTTCTGGCTGGCGAGATTGCCGTTTGCGTAGGAGATGAAGTTCGTATTCGTCGCAGCGACCTCCGGCCGCTGCAAATAGTTAATGAACTCCTCCGCCTCGGCGACGTTCCTGGCATCACGCGGGATTGCGAGATTATCGAACCACAACTGCGCCCCCTCTTTCGGGATGGCGTATGCGATTTCGACACCGTTCTTGGCTTCCGCCGCGCGTTTTTGCGATTGCTTGATATCGCCGGAGAACCCCACGACCAAGCAGATCTCGCCGGAGGCGAGCGCGTTGAGGTACTCCGAGGAATGGAATTTGCGGACATAAGGCCTGATCTTCATGACGATATCCGCCGCCTTCTGCAGGTCGGCCTCATTGGTGCTGTTGGGATCGAGACCGAGATAGTGCAGCGCCGCAGCCAGAATGTCGTCGGAAGAGTCGAGCAACTCCACGCCGCAATCTTTGAGCTTGGCGAGATTCCCGGGCGTGAACACGATATCCCAGCTATCGATGTTGCTATTTTCCTTCAGGATGTCACGCGCCTTTCGGGCGTTGTAGCCGATGCCCGTCGTACCCCACATGTAATTGACGGCGTACTGGTTGCCGGGGTCATATACCGCCAATCGCTGCGAGATCTCCGGCCACATATTCGCGAGGTTGGGCAGCCTGGCTTTGTCAAGCTTGTGAAAAACGCCGGCCTTGATCTGACGCTCGAGAAAGTAGGCTGTCGGCACGACTACGTCGTAACCGGATTTGCCTGCCAGAAGCTTTGTCTCGAGCGTGTCGTTGGAATCGAAGGTATCGTAGCGGACCTTTATCCCGGTCTGCCTGCTGAAGTCCTCAACGACGGTGGGAGCGATATAGTCGGACCAATTGTAGACGTTGACGATGCGCTCCTTGTTCGGTTGGGCATGAGTGGGCGTGATTGTCACGCACACGGCCGCGAGCACGGCGAGCCGGATCAGTTGACGCATGGTGCAAGTCCTTCAGAACAGCGGTCGGAAGCCCTGGCGCGGTCAAACGCTCGACGCTTCGCAGCGGAGCGCGTCAGCTCTCGGTCGGCAACCCGACCTCCTTCCAGGCCTTCATGCCCCCGGCGAGGTGCGCATCATAGGGAAGCCCCGCGGCCTGCGCCATTAGCGAGGCGGTGACGGAGCGATTGCCTGAGCGGCAGGCGAACACGACCCGGCGGCCAGCCGGATCGGGAATTGCGGCCGGATCAAACTCCGACATCGGCAGATAAAAAGCCTCTGGATAGCGCTCGATTTCCGTTTCGTTTGGCTCGCGCACATCGACCAGCAGAATCTTGCCCTCTGCGAGGCCGCGCGCCACCTCTTCCGGCGGCAAATCGTACACGTGCTCTCGGCCAAGCTGGGCGGACATGAATTTGCTCCTTGAACTTTGGCGCGCCTCCCCAGCCAACAGGTCGCGCGTCAGCGGGCCAGAATCAAGAGCTTTGCGGTCAAGATTATTACACCCGGCCAGTATCAGATGGTCACCTGCGTTCCCACCTCCACCACCCGGCCCGTGGGAATCTGAAAATAATCGGTGGCATCGTTGGCGATGCGAGTGAGCATGATGAACAGGCGATCCTGCCAGCGCGGCATGCCGGAATGCGCGGCTGGCTTGAGCGAACGCCGCGATAAGAAGAACGACGTCGACATAATATCGAACGTCCAGCCAAGTTTGCGCGCGATCGCGAGCGCTCTCGGCACGTTCGGAGTTTCCATGAAGCCGAAACGCAGGGCCACGCGGACGAAGGTCTCGCCGACCTTCGTGATGCGCACGCGCTCGCCCGGGTCAACCCGGGGCATGTCCGCCGTTTCGATCGTCAAGATGACGTTTTGCTCGTGCAGCACCTTGTAATGCTTGAGGCTGTGCATGAGGGCGGTCGGCGCGGCCTGAGGTGTGCTGGTGAGAAACACGGCCGTGCCCGGCACCCGCGTGGGCGGCCTTTTTTCCAGCATGCGTACAAGCTCATCGAGTGAGATTTCTTGGCGTCGGGTTTTCTCGAGCAGCAATCGGCTGCCGCGCCGCCACGTGTACATGACCACCATCACCAGGCCGCCAAATGCCAGCGGAACCCAGCCGCCCTCGACCACCTTGAGCAGATTGGCACCGAGAAAGGTGAGATCGACGAACAGAAACGGTGCGATCAGCGCAGCCGCCGTTACCGGCGGCCACCGCCACAGTTTCCAGATCACGATAAATGCCATCGTGACCGTAACCACCATGGTGCCCGTCACCGCGATGCCGTAGGCCGAGGCGAGCGCGCTCGAGGAACGGAACAGGGCTACGAGCAGCAAGACACCGATCAGCAACAGCATGTTGACTCGCGGCATGTAGATTTGGCCGGACAGCGCCTCCGACGTATGTCGAATCTCGAGCCGCGGCAGCAGCCCGAGTTGGATCGCCTGGCGGGTTAAGGAATAAGCACCGGTGATGACGGCTTGGCTCGCAATCACCGTTGCCGCGGTTGCCAATATCACCATCGGCAACAGCGCCCACTCCGGATAGAGCAGAAAGAATGGATTCTCGATACTCTTGGGATCCGCCAATACAAGCGCACCCTGGCCGAGATAGTTGACGGTCAGCGCCGGCAGCACGAGCGCGAGCCATGCGATCCGGATCGGCGCGCGCCCGAAATGTCCGAGATCGGCGTAAAGCGCCTCTGCGCCGGTGACGACTAGAAACACGGCCCCCAGCGTAAAGAGGCCGATGATGCCATGGCTTGCGAGGAACTCGATGCCATAGGCCGGATTGAAAGCCCACAGCACAGCGGCATTCTCCGCGACATGCCATAGGCCGGCGGCGGCAATAGCAGCAAACCAGACTAGCATGACCGGGCCGAAGAACGCCGCTACCCTGGCTGTGCCGCGCGATTGGAACGCAAACAGCAGGACCAGAATGAGCGCCGTCAGCGGCACGACGTATGGATCGAACGCCGGGGTGGCGACCTTAAGGCCCTCGATTGCGGAGAGCACCGACAGCGCGGGCGTGATCATGGCATCGCCGTAGAACAGCGCAGCACTGATGATGCCGCACAGCACGACGCCACCCGCGCCCTTGGCCAAGGAGCGCTGTGCCAGTGCCATCAACGCAAGCGTTCCGCCTTCGCCGTTGTTGTCCGCCCGTAGCAGGATGACGACGTATTTCAGCGTAACAACCAGAATGAGTGCCCAGATAATCAGCGACAGAATTCCGAAAACCACCGTCTCATTCGCTGGATTTCCGGCGCCGACCGCCGCCACCACAGATTCGCGCAGGGCATAGAGCGGGCTCGTCCCGATATCGCCGTAGACAACACCGATGGTGCCGAGCGTGAGCGCCCAAAAACGCGGGCCGGCCGGTCGCGTCTTGCCGTGGGCTGAGGCGGTGGTTTCGTGCGCTACCTGCGCCATGGGGCTTGGTCAGTTTCGAAGCACACCGCAAGGGGCCGGCGGCTTATATCACCGCCCATCGGGGAGCAACATGCCCTCGCAGGATAAGTTCCACTTGCGCTCGGTGCGTGCCACTCCCGGCACGAACTTTAAGCCGCAATATTTCCGTACTCTTCTCTGAGAAGCCCCAAGCGCGCGTAGAGATCGCGGTCGGAAACCTGAAACAGGCGAGCCGGGCCGCCGCTGCTCTTGTGAACGATCCGGTTGCCCTGCGGCAAGGTGAAGATGTCGCGCCTGTTCCATCGAATGATCTCGCTTCCAATCTGACTTTCGCCTGAACCTTCCACCACGCAACAAACCGAGCTTGCCGTTGTCCGGAACGGCAGCGTGACGGCCCCCGCATCGAGCTGCACCAGGAAGCAATCCATCATCGCCATGCCCGATCCGCCGGTCAGCGGATTAACGTAGCGCACCCGCCGCGACCCGTCGCGCGCGGGCGGAGCGGCGGCGACCGCGGCCGCGGACGTTGCATACGGATAGCGGAAGACCGGGGAGTAGTCCTTTGTCGCGCAGTTGGTGTCGGGCACCACGTTTGCCACGGCGAAAGCGGCATCAGGAATCGTCTCGGGCAGCTGCGCGGCTGGGCCCGCCTCGAACGCGCCTGTGCCCATGTATTGCTGAAACGGCACATCTAGCGCGTCGAGCCACAGGATCGGAGTTCGCCCCTCGTGGATATGCTCGTGCCAGGTCCACGCCGGCGTGAGGATGAGATCGCCCTCCTCCATCGGACAAGGCTTGCCATCGACGATCGTGGTCGCGCCCGAGCCCTCGAGTACGAAGCGCAGAGCGTTCATGGTGTGCCGGTGTGGCCGGGCCCGCTCGCCCGGCAAGAGGATTTGAATATTGGCGGCAAGCGTCCTAGAGGTGCGCTGCTCGTCTCGGTGTTTGGGCGCAACGAGCTGCAGCACACGCCGCTCCACCACATCCGGTGAGGCGATGTCGATCGCGGCGGAGAGCAGCGGCCGGATTTTTTGCCACGACCACAGATGAGCGGATTCGGGCGCTGGCGCCGGACGATGCGCCCTCACGTTCTCCCACAGCGGCGCAAGATTCGCGTCGTTCCATGCCTTGCGAATTTCGCTGATATCGGGCCGGGCGGAGGACATCGTGTTGCCATCCTTTCTCGTGCCGGCAGCGACTGCGCAAAGTCTAGAGCACGTCCGCATGCTGTCAATCGAGGGCGCGCGGCGCAGCGACGACGACCGGTCGATTGACTGGCGCCTGTGCCGCCCTATAGTGCGCGGCGCGCCTTGCACCGATCCAAAAATCCACGCGCGACGGAAGAAGGGGACGGCACCCATGCAGTTCGGCGTGCAGTTTATTCCTGCCGTCGATCACACCGACAAGAGCGCCGCCGAGTACTACGCCCAATCCCTTGCGATCGCCGAAGAAGCGGAAGAATTGGGCTTCCGGCACGCGCGCACCGTCGAGCACTACTTCACCCGCTATGGCGGCTACAGCCCAAATCCAATCGTCTTTCTCGCCGCTGCCTCGCAGCGCACGAAGACGATGCGCCTCGTTACCGGCGCGGTGCTCCCGGTGTTCAATCACCCATTCAAGCTCGCGGGTGAAATCGCGATGTTGGACGGCATTTCGGGCGGGCGGCTCGACGTTGGATTTGCCCGCGCCTTTCTGCCACACGAGTTTCGGCGCTTTGGCGTCTCGCCCGACGAATCGCAGGCACGTTTCCGTGAGGGCCTCGAGCAGATCGAACTGTTGCTGACGCAGGAAAATGCCACACACCGCGGCCGCTTCCATTCGTTCGAGAACGTGACTTCCTTGCCGCGACCGACGCAGCGCCCGCGTCCGAAATTCTACATCGCGGCCACCCAGACGCCGGAATCGTTCGAATTCGCCGGAAGCAAAGGGTATTCGCTGATGGCGATCCCGATCGGGCCGATTGGGCCGCTCATCGCACTCTACCGCAAGGCCTGGCGCGAGGCCGGCCATCCCGGCGACGACGACGTGATGGTGGCTTTCCACATGTTCTGCCACGAAGACGCGCGGCTCGCGCGGGAGATCGCGCGCCCGCCACTCGAGGAATATTTCCGTGCGCTCAACGAAGCCGTCGGCGATTGGGCAAGAGGCACGACCTCCAAGGATTACCGCGACTACGACACATCGATGCGCCGACTGCGCTCGTTCACGCTTGACGGCCAGATCGAGTCGGGCGGCGCCTGGGTCGGCACGCCCGACGAGGTCAAGGCCATTATCCGGCGCGTCGTCTCCTCAACCGGCTACTTCGAGCATGCCTCTTTGCAGATCAATTTCGGCACGCTTGATTTCCGCGCGGCACAAAAATCGATGCGCCTGTTCGCAGCCGAAGTCATGCCTCACTTTGCCGACAATGCGACTTGCGCGCGGTATCCCGAGTCGCTGGCGCACGCGCGCTAATTCCATTTCTGGATTCGCTTTCCCCAATGTTGGCGGCGCACGCGCGCCGCGGCACCCGCGGCACCCATGACGTTCAGTGCTGGCGTTGCAACTTCAACAGGGCCGCCCAGACTAGGTCGATGCCGTCGGTGCTGCGCTTGCCCCGCAGTCGAACGAGCCCGACGTTCCGGCCCACGGAGGGAGTAAGCGGCCGCATCATCAAACCCGCCGTCCCAACGTGTCCGCGCCCCAAACACATCTTGGGAACCACGGAGCAGCCGAGCCCCACGGCCACGATGCTCTTGATCGCCTCGACGTGATCGAATTCCATCACCGGTTTGGGCGGCGGTCCGGCCTGTTCCAGCCATTCGCGCACCGTTCGACGAAGCGCCGACTCCTCGTTGACCAGGATCAATGGGCAGCGGGAAAGAAATGCTGGCGTCACTCTCTTCGGGACCTTCGTCATCTTGGCGGGCACGATCGCGACAAGCGGATCCTCGAACAGCGGGATCGTCTCGAAGGCCGGATCGTCGACGGGAAGCGCGCACAGCCCCAGATCGAGCGCGTTCGTCTTGAGCATTTGTAAAGTCGCCGCGGTCAGACCTGCTTTGAGATTGATCTCGAGTTTCGGATGGTCGGTCTTGAGCCGCCGCAGGATCGGCGGCAGGGCGTACATGAGTACGGTCGCGCTCGTGCCGATACGGACTCGGCCGAGCCATCCGCCGTCGAACCTACGCATCTCCATCTGTGTGCGTGCATCGTCTTCCAGAAGCTGTCGCGCGTGGGCGATCAACTTCTCACCGGCTTGCGTGAGGTAGGCACGCTTGCCGAAACGCTCCACCAAATCGACGTTAAAGCGGCGCTCGAGCTCCTGCACCTGATGCGTCACCGCGGGTTGAGTCAGATTGAGCTCTTTTGCCGCCGCGGTGAAACTGCCGCGCTCGACGACCTCGACGAAGGCCCTGAGCTGATCGAGATTGAGGCTTCGCATGGCCATATAGAACCATAAATCTCACTTATTGTTTCCATAAAAAACAGTAGCCGAGCTCGCATTCCTCCGCCGGCCAGTTGGGAATGTTCGGAGCGCGGCAAGGCTGGGCAAATTTGGTTCGCATCACGGCCGCCTCTTGGCCCGCTTCCCGCGCGGTGCAAGCTGCGCTATCTCCAACGGGACGCAACGGCTCCTCAAGCGAGCCAGGCATGCGAGGGAGGCCCCGATGCGGGAAATCGGTCATTTCATCGGTGGGAAGCGTGTGGCGGGCACATCCGGCCGCAGCGGCGACGTGTTCAACCCAAATACCGGCGAGGTTCAAGCCAAGGTCAGCTTTGCAAGCAAGTCGGAAGCGGAGCAGGCCATCGCCAATGCCGAGGCGGCGCAGTCGTCCTGGGCGGCCATCAACCCACAGCGCCGCGCGCGCGTGCTGTTCAAGTTCCTGGAACTGGTGCAGAAGGAGTTCGACAGCCTCGCCAAGCTACTCTCCTCCGAGCACGGCAAGACGATCGCCGATTCCAAGGGCGACCTGCAGCGCGGCCTCGAAGTGGTCGAGTTCGCCTGTGGCATCCCGCACCTTTTGAAAGGCGAATTCAGCGACAGCGCCGGGCCCGGCATTGACCTGTTCTCGCTTCGCCAGCCGCTCGGGGTAGTCGCCGGTATCACGCCTTTCAATTTCCCCGCCATGATCCCGATGTGGAAGTTCGCGCCTGCGCTCGCTTGCGGCAACGCCTTCATTCTCAAGCCGTCGGAGCGCGATCCCTCGGTGCCGATGCGGCTCGCCGAACTGCTCGTCGAGGCCGGGCTGCCGGCAGGCGTGCTCAACGTCATCAACGGCGACAAGGAAGCGGTCGATACGCTGCTCACGGACCCGCGCGTGCGCGCCATCGGCTTTGTCGGTTCGTCCGCGATCGCGGAATACATCTACGCCACGGGGTGTGCGCACGGTAAACGCGTGCAGTGCTTCGGCGGCGCCAAGAACCACATGGTGGTGATGCCCGATGCCGATATGGACCAGGCGGCCGACGCGCTGATCGGCGCGGGCTACGGCTCGGCCGGCGAGCGCTGTATGGCGGTCTCAGTCGCGGTACCGGTCGGCAGAAAGACGGCAGACGTTCTGGTCGAGAAACTCATCCCGCGAGTCGAGAGCCTGAAAATCGGCCCCTCAAGCGACCCGCAGGCCGACTACGGGCCGATGGTCACAAAGACGCATCTCGAAAAAGTGAAGAGCTACGTCGAGTTGGGCATCAGGGAAGGCGCCCAGCTCAAAGTCGATGGCCGCGGCTTCAAGCTGCAAGGCTACGAGGGCGGCTTCTTCATGGGCGGCTGTCTGTTCGACGAAGTGACGCCCACCATGCGCATCTACAAGGAGGAGATCTT